>JBIIWK010000216.1:0-5873 GCA_044338955.1 Burkholderiaceae bacterium | reverse complement strand
GTTTGCCGAAGAGGCCGCGGCTAAAACTGACCGTGTTCCAAACAGTTTCAAACATATCTGTCGAAATCTCTTGAGGTACAAGACCTACGCGGGCTCGGGCTTCTCGGTATTGCTTAATATGGTCAAAACCATCAATCGTGACTGTGCCTGCGCTGGGCGTGACAATGCCACAGATTAAGCTGATTAAGGTGGTTTTGCCTGCGCCGTTTGGGCCCAGCAAGGCAAAGATCTCGCCTTGTCTGACTTCAAGATTGATATTTTTTAAAGCGCTAAAACCTGTTGCGTAAGTCTTTGAAACGTTCGAAATTTTGATCATAGTTAGCGCCCTAAGCGCCCGCCAGCTTGCGCCAGATAAAACCACTCTTGTCCGGGTTGTGATTTGCTATTTGGAAACACAATAAAGCAGTCTTGTTCAGCGCGTAGTTCAGTGCCGTCGGCTCGTGTGCCAATCAGGCTGTTCTTGGCGATGGGATCAAAGCTTTTCCAGACCTGTGAAAACTGATCGTCTGCATGAAAGCGATCAAACACATCGTAGAGCCCCAGGACTTCAAAGTCGGTTGCCGGTTTGGGTGCTGCGCCCTGGATTAAGCCAACCTGGATTAAGGTGTTCAACACGGCCTGGTACGCCACGTCACGGCCACCAATGTCGTCATGCTGTCCGCACTCTAGGGTAATCGCCCAGCCGCCTTGTGAGCGCATATATTCGGTCGTACCCACGCCGTAGGCCGTATCGATATCAACTGACCCGGCAGTGAAGCGCCCGGCTTGTACTTCTAAGGCGCGCCGTTTGATGCCTTTTGCGTAGGTATCGAGCCAGCCGTACACAAAGCGATTACAACCTAAGCGCTGCACCAACGCCTCTTCGGTGCTGGCTTGTGAAAACGGCTCGAGCACACCGGTATTATTAGCTGGGCCAAACAAGGCAAAGGCGCGGTCGCCACTTTGAAACGAATGTAAGTCCAATAAGCCGTCGTGCTCGGCCAGCAGCGGGCATAGCCAGTTGGCCAGATGATCTTCGTATTCTTTAGGTGTTTCAACAGGGGCGAGTCGCCGATTCAAATTGCGATCACCCGCACGGCGTTGTAAGCGATAGGCCTTGGGATTTGTGACGGGCACTAAGGTTAAAAAACCACGCAACAGTTTAATTTCACCCGTTTCAATTTGTTGCGCCAGACGCTTAAGCGCAAACGTGCCGCAGGTTTCGTTGCCATGTACGGCCGCTGTCACGATTAAGCGCGGGCCTGGCAACGGGGATCTAAACCTGACAGTATGAAAAGGGAGTTCATCCTGCAAAGGGATTTGTTCAGGCAAAGAGGTGAGGGCTTTAGAGGGTAGCGACATAATGTTATTTGGTGTTTGGTTTTTGCTTGAGCAAGGGCGACATAAAATCTTTGTACGAGAGTTCGCCTGAAATGACAACATCAATCACTGAAGGTATCTTGAGCGTCAGACATTCTTTCAAGGCGCTGGCGAATTCGTCTGGTGTCGAGACCTTGACACCATGACAACCCATGCTTTGCGCAATCGCAGCGTGATTAAAGTCATGAAATTGAGCACCGAACGGCCCACGGATATGCGTTGACCAGCCGAGCATGCGGTTGTTAAAGATCACCGTAATAATGGGGATGTCGTGTTCAATTGCGGTCATCAAGCCGTTCATGGTCATCGAAAAACCGCCATCACCGCACACGGCGATGACTGGTACCTTTGGATGAATTAACTTGACAGCCAAGGCCGATGGGATCGCGTAGCCCATGGGACCGCCACCCGCTGCTTGCAAAAAACCACCCGCGCGTTTGGTTTGATAGCAATGCATCATAAAGATACGATTCTCGCCGGCATCACAAGTGACGATCGCATCCTCGGGTAAGGCGCGCATCATTTCGGCAATCACCCTTTGAGGCACCATCGGTAACGATGCGTCTTTGTAGGCTTTGTCATTGAAGTAGCCCAGCTTTTTGCGTAATGCGGCAACCCGCGAAGCGCCTTTTCCGTCGATGGTAGTTTTGTTCTTTTTGACAACGGCCTGCAGTCGACTTAGCACGACTGCTGCATCTCCTAGTAAGACATGCTCGACGGGGAAAGTCCATGACGCATTGCGTGTTTCGATATCAATTTGAATGAACGTTTGTTTGACCGGATTCAGTAAAGAGGTGTGCTCATTGATCGTGTCACCCGCGGTGAGTTTTGAGCCAACCACGATGACTAGATCGGCTGCGGATACACACGCGTTGGCCGCAGGGGTGCCATAGGTACCATACACGCCAAGAGCGAGCGGATGCGTTTCTGCAAAGACTCCTTTGCCCGAGGGTGAAGTCACGACCGGAATATTCAAGGCCTGCGCGAAGGCTTGCAGTTGGTCGTAAGCTTGTGCGATACGCACGCCGTTGCCAGCGATGATGACAGGACGTTTCGCTTGTGCGAGTGCTGTTGTGGCGGCTGCGATTCGAGGTTCATCGACGGCGGTTGAGCGCTCAATCAGATAAGGCTGGGTCGCATAGAGGTTTGGTTTACTCTCGCGCGGCACGAGGCCGTTAAACGACGTCACGCTGAACAGCACGGCCACGGGGCCCGGTTGGCCTGCGGTCGCGTGTTTAATCGCGAGTTGGGTCGCGTGTACCGCCGCGGCGGGGTGATGCGCCTCGAGCACTTGTTTGGTCACACCACCAAAGCTTTGGCGTGCGTCCCAACCACCATAATCCCCTGTGCCAGTCTGGTAGGGGCCATGTAACGACAACTCAGGCGAGTCGCTAAAGTCGGTGAGCAACAGCATGGGTGAGCTCGAGAGGTGCGCCTCAATGGTGCCTAGCAGGCCATTGCCCAGCACCCAAGGGCCTTGGCCGACCAAGACACCCGGTTTACGGGTTAAACGCCCGTAGATCTCGGCCATGGCGCTACCTAGGGACTCTTCTCTGACCAGCACCGTTCGAATGGTTTTCTGAAAGTCGCCTAAGGCAGCCCAGATATGCCCAGAATGCCCGCCCGCGATCCCAAATACGAGATCGATGCCCGCATCTTCTAAGACTTGCACAATGCCATGTGCAGCAGAGACTTCTTTTTTGAATAATTTTTTAACTGTCATGGGGTCTCCGCTATCATTTTGTGTCTAGGCTAGGACTGCCGTTGCTGAATTGACGTACAGTACCATTTCAGGGCGAGTGGCATCCGCGCGATCGGTCATTTTCCACAAATTAATGTTTAAGGCTATTTTCTTTAAAAAATGAAAAAAAATCCAACCAAAATTGCCTTGGTGACGGGTGCGGCCCGTGGAATCGGTCGTGCGATTGCCAGCGAGTTTTTAGCGGCAGGCTATCGAGTCGTGGCGGTTGACCTGCGCGCGTTTTCGGCGCCTGCTGAAGGCGCAGCCGCTGACCCAACGCTGTTTTGGACACAAAAACTCGATGTGACGGATCAGGCCGCGATTACAAAATTACAGGCCGAGATTGTTGCCAAATGGGGGCATGTCTCAGTGCTGGTGAATAACGCCGCGATTTCGCCAAAGCAGCCCGATGGTTATTCAGCAAAATTGTTAAATATTTCTAATCAAGAGTGGGCCTCGGTGCTTGCTGTGAACTTGACCGCTGTTCTGCACATGTCTCAGGCCTTTTTGCCTGGGATGCAAGAGCAGCAATGGGGCCGCGTCATTAATTTGAGTTCGTTGGCGGGCCGCACCAAATCGATTAGTGCGGGGGCCAGTTACATGACCTCGAAGGCTGGTGTGCTGGGCTTGACCCGCGCGATTGCTGCCGAGATGGGGCCCTATGGCATTACTGCTAATTCGATCGCGCCTGGGCGCATCGTGACCGAAATGTCGATGACTGCAGGTGAAGAGGCAAACCGCAAGATTGCTGAGCAGTTGCCAGTCAGACGCTTAGGAACAGTCAAGGAAATAGCCGAAACCGTTCTGTATTTAGCCTCAGATGGTGCGGGTTATTTAAACGGTGCTGTGATTGATGTGAATGGCGGGCATTTTATGCCTTAGGGCCACACTGAATGCGTGAGAGCCGCCTTTCATTTCTGAAGGCGGCATTTTGAGCGTACGAAAAAAAGAGGATGACAAATGTTAAACGTAAAAGAAAAGGCACGAAAAATGCGCACAGTCATAGACAATAATGACGCATTGCCGGTGAATGCTAGGTGGGTTGCGCCCGCGTGTCGAAGCGGTCGGTCGCTATGGTTCAGACTGTTGGCGGTCTTGACGTTCTTGAACGGTATGCTGCTGGCGCCAGTGGTCTTGGCGCAGTCGGCGGCGTTTCCGGAAAAAAACATAAACATGGTGGTGAACTTTGGCTCGGGTGGTGTCACCGATCTGATGAGTCGTGAGCTTGCGCGCGGTATGGAAGCGGATCTCGGCTCATCGATTGTTGTGTTTAATCGCCCAGGCGCCTTGGGTACCCTTGGCCCCGGTTACGTGGCCAAGCAGGCCGCCGACGGCTATACCTTGGCCGTGGTGTCTGCTTCAGTGATTACGATTACGCCTCACCTGATGGACGTTCCTTTCGGCTTAGATGACTTAACCTTTGTCGCAGGTTATGGAAAAAATCGCTACGGTCTAGTTGTCAAAGCAGACTCACCTTATCAGACAATTGACGACTTAATCAAAGCGGCGCAAGGTGGTAAATCTTTATTCTTTGGCTCGCCGTCTACGACGAATAGTTTGGTGATCTTTGATCTGGGCAGCAAGTCGAAAAGTAAATTCGAACTGATTTCCTACAAGTCGGGTCCAGATACCACCATGGGTTTATTGACGGGGCAAGTGGCAGTGATTGCTCCGAATCCTCCTGATGTCATGAGTCATCTCAAGGCCGGAACCTTGCGTTTATTAGCGTCAGCAAGCCCCGCGCGTTGGCCAGAGTTTCCAAATGTACCCACCTTGAAAGAGTCTGGTCATGACGTGGCGCTTGAGGCGTGGGTGGGGATTGCTGTGCCGAAGGCGACGCCTAGTGCAGTGGTCGCGCGTCTAGAAAAAAGTATTCAGGTGGCGATGAGTCAACCGGCTATTGCAGCCTCTTTTGTGAAGATCGGTGCCGACCCTGCTTATATGGATGGGAAAACGTATACCGAGTTTTTGAAAAAAGAACGTGAAGTGATGGGGCGCTTAATTAAAGAGTCTGGCATTCCGCGCATCCAGTGATGCATCCCTTCAACTTAAATGTAGGTGCAGCATATGCCTTTGTCATACACCCAAAATCTTGAGGATTACCACCTCGCGCTAGCCTTTGCGGGGCAAGAGCGAGGTTTTTATATCGATATCGGTGCTGGCCATCCGGTTGCGGATAATGTTTCACTTTGGTTTTACGAGCGCGGCTGGAACGGCATCGTTGCCGAGCCAATCCCTGAGTTGGCAGCTTTATACAAAAAGATTCGACCACGCGATACGCTCTATCAAGGCTTGGTTGGGCGCGAGGTAGGCGAGGTTGATTTTTTTCATGTCAATCGCTTACATGGTTTTTCAACAACCATTGAACTGCATGCCGATGTCGCCAAAGAGTTTGGTGCAGACTATCAACGCTTGTCGTTGCCAATGCTTACGTTGGCAAAACTCTGTGAGCAACACCAGGTGCAGAACATTGATTTTTTAAAGATTGATGTCGAAGGTGCCGAAAGCGATGTGTTGGCAGGTAACGACTTTAATCGTTATCGCCCCAAAGTGATCGTGGCCGAGGCCGTGACCCCAGGTAAGGGCGAACCTGCGTGGGATGCCTATGAGCCAATGCTGTTAGCTAATGGTTATAAATTTCGTTTGTTTGATACCTTGAACAGGTTTTACGTTGCGCAAGAGTGCCCAGAGATTTTTGATCGTCTGCCGGCTGAACGTGCACCGTGGGACGACGTCACCCACATGTACGAAATCGGCCGCGCGCCCGAGCAGG
>JBIIWK010000215.1:0-5891 GCA_044338955.1 Burkholderiaceae bacterium | reverse complement strand
ATAGGGCCACAAAGGCCAGCACGCAGATGATGGCTTGCGTGCGTACAAAGGCGATGATCCACTGCCGTTTGCCAGAACGCCAGTAGGCTGCCAGCGCGTTGGCGGCAAAGGGGATGAGCGCCAACCAGGCTGGTCCGGTCCAGTGCGGCAGGCTACCCCCACCACCGGCCAAGGCAGCTGTCACCAAAAAGGGCAACAGAAAAAACGACACCAACCCGAGTGCCTGCCAGTTGCGGCTGCTTGCCAATTGACGAAGCACCAAGTACCCACCTAAAAACAACAGAGGGCCATAGGCGACAAGTTGTAAGCCAATAAATCCCAGTAGGCGACGGGCTTGCCATGGGCCACCGCTACCATGTTTGAGCTGATATAGAAACGACACCCACTCGTGTGTGGCGTTCCAGTAAAAAACCGGAGTGACTAGGCAACAGGCGATCACCAGCGCCAACCAAGGGCCGGGGGTGCGCAGCCAGCGTAAACCGTGGGCGCTGTACAGAGTCAAAATGAGTGCGACTGCAGGCAGAACCGCCGTGTATTTTGATAGCCCCGCAAGCCCCAGTAAGACGCCGGCGCCAAGCCACAGACGCAGTCGCGTTTGAGCGGTATGCGCGATTTGTGGCGTTGCGCTGAGTTTAAGTGCGACCTGCATCAGTAAAAGTGAGAGCACCATGAGCAAGGTGTCAGGCAGCAGACCTACACCCAGAACGTGCAGCAACGGGGCGAGTAGCACCAAGGCCACAGCCCACAGGCCAGCGACCTCTTTGCTTTGGCGGTCTGTTGGCCAAGCAGGCACAAGCGCAGGCAATCGCTGAGCGATATCTCGAGCAAGCAGGCAAGCGGCAAGCCAGAGCGCTTGCGGGATCAGGCGCAATACGCCATCAGGCACACCAAGCGCAACCAACGGCCATTGCAACCAGCCAACTAAAGGAGGGTGGTCAAAATAGCTGAGGGCGAGTTTGTCGGCATATAACGCGTAGTGCGCTTCATCGACCGAAAGGGTGAGCAGGCCGCCAAATACTGCATGCAAGCCAAGGCCAAGCGCAAGGAGCGCCAACAGCCGTTGAGTCGGGGTTGACGCGCGAAGGCTGGCTGCGGCAGAAGACAATAAATGCAAATCAGCACCCTAAGAAGTGCCCGCAGTATAGACGGGCAGCGCGTCGCGATAACGCTGTCAGCAGCTCAAGGTTTGTTGAGTGCGCTGACTTGAGACGTGTTGGGAATGCAGGCCAGCCCCTATTTGACGACTAAGGGTAGGCGGTAGGCCCCAGTCGAACCGCTATTTGACGACAACTGGAAACACGCGCCAGGTGATTTGGCGCTTGCCTTCTGGATCAAAAAGCCTGGCGTTGGCACGGCGTGCCACAAAGCCCGCAGGTAAATCGGCTTGACCCGTGACATGCAGGTAGTGTCCAAACGCGACTGGCGTGCGCGCGAGTGTGATGGTTTCGGCGCGGCCGTCGTTGTATACGCCTTCAAAGCTGAGTTCGAGTAAGCCTTTGAACTCAGGCCGATCAGGTTTGTCTTGCAACAGCCAGAGCAGGTAGGTGAGTTTGGGGCTGGCTTTGTCTTGAATAAAGTTGGCAGTGCTCACGCCAATGGGCCCAAAGCGCGCATCAAAAGGTAAGGTTTGAGCAAACAGACCGAGCTGCTCTTTAAGCGGCGTGACCATGGCTAGCGTGCTGGTCAGTTCATCTTTCAGGGCACGATTGAGTTTTTCGCCTGATTCACGCGCGCCCTCTAACAAACGTGTCTGTTCGTCAAGCTTGGTTTGAAGGCGTTGACGTTCAAGGGTTGCGCTGTTGAGTTCTTCGGTGAGTTTTTGCGCTTCGGTGCTTGTCAGATGCTTGGGGCCGTAGCTGGTTTGTAAAATCAGCATGCCACTGCCCCCTGCGAGTACGCCGAGTAACAATAAAATGAGCCAGCTTGGCAGTCGGCGCGAGCGCCGACGCGTGTCATAGGGGGCGGGTTTAAAGATCGCCCGCTTCGGTTGAACGCGAATAACCATACAATCCTTGAAACAACACAGCTTTTTGCAAGCACTACTTTTTGTAGTGAATGGCTTTTATTTTACTGGATTGCGCGGAAGGTCTCAGCCTTTGGACCGAGAAAGGATGTCAACTTCGAGTGAAGCTAAACGTTCAAGGGTGCCAACGTCAATCCATTCTGTCGAGTGCAAGGCTCCGCATACTTGTTGGTGTTTCATGACCTCGCGCAAAAGCGGAGCTAGTTTGGCGGGCTGGTGCGCAGGTGTGTGTGCAAAGAGTTTGGGCTGGTAAATACCGATGCCGGCAAACGTATGTCGGGTTGTGTTGGGGGTGTTTACCTGCCGAGTAGGCCGCACTACGCCGGCGGCGTTTGCCAGCTGAGCGGGCCCAATGGCCTGGGTCGCGTTTGCCACCACGTCGTGCAAGAACCCCTCGCTGTCTAGTAAAAAATCACCTGCCGGGTGTTGCGCGGGATTGGGCACCATCAGCAGCCACGCTAAGCACTGCCGCAACTTCATTTCAGAGGCAAGATGCTTGGCCTGGGCGGGATCCCAATCGCACCAGACGTCACCATTGATCACTAAAAAAGGGTCTTCACCGAGCAGTGGTAACGCGGTGGCGATACCTCCTGCGGTTTCAAGCGCTTGCGGTTCAGCTGAGTAGCGAATACTGAGCCCGAATTGCTCACCCGAGCCTAGCGTCTGCTCGATCATGTGGCCGAGCCAGGCGTGGTTGATGACAACCTCAGAGAAGCCCGCGCCAGCGAGTTTTTCAAGATGCCACTGGATCAAAGGTTTGCCGGCGACAGGGATCAAGGGTTTAGGCAGGTGATCGGTGAGAGGCCGCATGCGTTCACCACGCCCGGCAGCCAAAATCATCGCACGCATTAGAAGGTGTAGCCCACTTTCGTTTGCACCTGATCTAACTGATCCAGCACGCGCAGCAAAGGTTTAAAGGCAATATAGCGTGCTGCGACTTGGCGTACGTACTGATTGACACGCGGAAGGTGCGACAAATAGGCTGCTTTGTTGTCGCGGTGATTGAGTCGTGCGAACACGCCTAAAATTCGCAAGTTACGCTGCAGTCCCATCCATTCGTAATCTCGATGAAAATCGGCAAAATCAGTGGGGACCGGCAAGCCTTGTTTGCGAGCAAGCTCCCAGTAACGGATCGCCCAGTCAATTTGCTGGGGCTCTTCCCAAGTGGTGCGCGCATCCACAACTAACGAGGCGAGGTCATACGTAATCGGCCCCGCCACGGCATCCTGAAAATCCAGAATCCCTGGGTTTACGCCATATTGGCCGCCCTCACTGAGCATTAAATTTGGCGAGTGAAAATCACGGTGCACCAGCACAACGGGTTGCGCGGCGTTATGCGCCACCAGTAAGTCAAACACTTGATCTAATTGCGTTAGTACGGCCGGTTCGAGCTGTGTCTTGCAATGCACGCTGACATACCACTCAATGAACAGGCCTAATTCGTCTTTTAGGCGCTTGGCGTCATAAATTGGCAAGCCAGCGTGACGGGCAGTCTGAAGTTGTACTAAAGCGGTCAGCGCGTCGCGGTAAAGCGGCTGCAGCTCGGCGTCAGTCAGGCCTTGTTGGATTTTTGCGTAATAAGTCGTCGGGCCCAGGTCAGACAGCAGCAAAAAGCCCTGCTCTACATTTTGCGCCCTGATCACGGGTACGTTGAGTTTGACGTCGGCTAAACGCGCCGCAATGTCGATGAAGGGGCGGCAGTTTTCTTGGGGAGGCGGGGCATCCATCACGATCAAGGTGCCTAAACGCGCCTGAATTCTGAAATAGCGTCTGAAACTTGCATCACTTGAGGCCGCCGCCAGCGATGTGATTTGAAGACCGATATTCGGATCAAGTGTCGCTAACCAGTTGAGCAATAAAGACATTCTTGGATCTGAGGGGGGTGTCGGCTGGGTCATGAAAGGGTCGGTTGTTCAAAGATGGGGAAGATTGGCCTTAAACCTCGGGCAATCCTGAGGCAAAAACGCTCCTCTTCTCTATAATACTGGCTGTCGGTGCCTTTTACCTCAAAGGGCGCTCGGGCACGCTTGCCTCATGCTGTTGCGATCCAGGTGATCTTTCCGAACGTGCGTATTCTGTTTTGGCTATTGTTTCTGTCGTGTTTGAGTGTCGCCACTGCGCAGACGCCGGGCACGGTTGCGCCAAACACAGGGGCCGGGCTGAATAGTGATGGGTTGTTGGTGCCGGGTTTGCGCGTGTCGCCTCGTCTTGAGCGCACCATAGCGTCTGACAAAACCATGCCGACGTTTATTGAGGCGGCCCAAATGCAGGGCGACGGCAAAAACAACCTAAAAATGCAAGGCAATGCTGTGGTGCGCCGCCAAGACGGCGTTTTAAAAGCCAGCATCATCGATTACAACAAGGGTACGGGTGTCATGGATGCCCAGATCAACGCGCGCCTGATTCGCGACGGCAACGTGATTGGTGGCACGGGTATTTTGTACAAGTCAGATGACGGCACGGCTACTGTCGATCAGCCTAATTTCTGGATCGAGAACGGCGGCGCTGGGGTGGGTTCTTGGGCCGATGTGTACAACAAAAATCAAATGAGCCTGACCGACGTTGTTTACAGCGGTTGCCCGTGTCCACAGCCCTCTTGGTACATCGAGACCGAAAAACTTGACCTCGATTTTGCGGCCAACGAAGGCGTGGCTAAAAACGGTGTGCTGTACTTTAAAAATTTCCCGATTCTAGCCTCGCCCTACCTGTCGTTTCCGCTTAAAAAAGAACGCAAGTCTGGCTTTTTGATCCCAACGTTTGGCGTAACGAGTAATACTGGGGTTGATTACACGCAGCCCTACTACTTCAATATCGCGCCTAATATGGATATGACTGCGCAGGTGCGGGCAATGTCAAAACGCGGCTTACAGCTCGGTGACGAATTTCGCTATCTAGGTCAAAACTACGCCGGCCTGATGGCAGGCACCTACTTGAACCGCGATTTGCAAACGGGCACAGATCGCTGGCTGTATACCGCTAACCATATGCAGCGGTTGGGCGGTGGTTTCTTTGCGGGCTATAACGTCAGCGGTGTCTCTGACGACAATTACTTCAACGATTTTGCAACAATGGCGGTCAATCAGTCGACCAACACTTATTTGCCGCGTCAGGCGGGTGGTGGCTGGGCCAATGAGTTTTGGCAAACCAGTTTGCAGGTGCAAACCTACCAAACCTTGCGACCTACTGGTACCTCTGTTGCGCCAATTTATAACAAGGTCCCTGAACTCACTGTGAACGGTGCGCGTTTTGACTTGGGTGGTTTCGATGTCCAAAGTCAAAACACGGTGACCCGCTTTGAGATGCCGCTTGATCAGCGGTTTCCGTATGGTCCTGCAGGCAGCCTGCGCTACAAGCCTGATGGCTCACGCGCCTCGTCTTATTCTTCTATTGCGTATCCAATCGTTAGACCCGGCTGGTACATCACCCCAAAAATTGCCCTAAGTGCAACGCAATATCAAACAGACTGGTATGGTCTCGAAAATTGGTATGGCTACGGCCAACCGTCAAACTCGCGGGTCTTACCTATCATGTCGCTCGACTCGGGCATGACCTTTGATCGCGACACGACGTTCTTTGGTAAGCCAGCCATTCAAACCCTTGAGCCTCGCGCTTATTACTTGAAAGTGCCCTATCGGGATCAGTCGCAGTTTCCGGTGTACGACACCACTTTGGCTGATTTCAGTTTCGCGCAGGCTTTTCAAGAAAATATTTATGCCGGCGGTTGGGATCGTATCGCCAACGCCAATCAGGCTACGCTCGCCTTGACGACGCGTTGGATGGATCAAGAGACCGGGTTCGAGCGATTCAATTTTGGCGTGGCGCAGCGCTACTACTTTGAAGATCAGATGGTGACCTTGCCCTTTGAGGT
>JBIIWK010000022.1:0-18574 GCA_044338955.1 Burkholderiaceae bacterium | reverse complement strand
GCCTGAATCAAAAAAGCATGAATTGCGCTCCATTCTGACAAGCCAACGTATTCAAAATCAAGGGTGTCAGCGAACGCGACTTCAGACATGGCCCCCAACGGATGCTCAGCAGAGGTGACCAACACCAGGCGGTCGGCGCGATAGGGCAAAAACTCAAGCGCTGAGGCAGCGGGCTGGCCCGCAACAATCCCAATATCAGCAGAGCCCTCGGCCACGGCCTTGACCACCAAATAACTTAACCGCTCGCGCAACTCAACGGTGACATCGGGGTGGGAGGACAAATAGCGACTCAAGACCGCAGGCATGAATTCGGTCATGGCTGTGGTGTTGGCCAGCACCCGAATCTGCCCCTTGATACCCCTTGAATACTCGTGGATATCGCCGCGCAGATGGTCGATTTGACGCAGCACCAAACGGGCGTGCCGCATAAACGCCTCGCCGGAGGGGGTCAAGGTCACGCCCTGACTATTGCGATGAAACAAGCGGGTACCAAAATGATCTTCGAGATTTTTGACCCGGTTGCTGGCGGCGGGCAGTGACAAGTGAGATTTTTCGGCCCCGCGGGTCAGACTACTCGCATCGCCAATATTGACCATCAGCTGCAAGTCGGTCAAATCAAAGTGGTTGGCCATCGTATGTTTAGTACCTTAATCATTCAAAAAGTCGAGGTTAATGAAACACCAATGGTCAAAAACCCTGCCTTGGGGCACATTATCGACTAAATCTCAGCCCTTAATCATAAAGCCACAAGCCAAATCATGAATACCCACGATCACCAGTACCAAGACATTCGCGATGCCATCCGTGACCTGTGCAAGCAGTTTCCAGACGAATATTTTCGTAAGGTCGACGAGGTGCGCGGCTACCCTGAAGAGTTTGTCAACGCACTCACCCAAGCTGGCTGGATGGCGGCACTGATCCCTCAAGAATACGGCGGCTCAGGGTTGGGATTGACCGAAGCGTCAGTCATTATGGAAGAAATCAACCGCTGCGGCGGTAACTCGGGCGCCTGCCACGGACAGCTTTACAACATGGGCACCTTGCTGCGCCATGGTTCAACCGAACAAAAAAATCAGTACTTACCAAAAATTGCGGCAGGCGAGTTGCGTTTGCAATCAATGGGCGTGACCGAACCCACCACGGGCACTGACACCACAAAAATCAAAACCACCGCAGTCAAAAAAGGCGATCGGTACGTCATTAACGGCCAAAAGGTGTGGATTTCGCGCGTGCAACACTCAGACCTGATGATCTTATTGGCCCGCACGACGCCGCTTGAGCAGGTCACGAAAAAATCTGAAGGCATGTCGATTTTTATCGTCAACTTGCACGATGCGATTGGGCACGGTTTAACGGTTAGACCCATTTTGAACATGGTCAATCACGAAACCAATGAACTGTTTTTTGACAACCTCGAAATCCCCGCCGAGAACTTAATCGGCGAAGAAGGCAAAGGGTTCAAATACATTCTGGATGGCTTAAATGCCGAGCGTGCGTTGATCGCTGCCGAGTGTATTGGCGATGGCTATTGGTTTGTGGACCGTATCACCAAATACGTCAAAGATCGCATCGTGTTTGGTCGCCCAATCGGGCAAAACCAAGGCGTACAGTTTCCAATCGCACGTTCGTTCATCAACGTTGAGGCCGCTAGCCTGATGCGTTACGAGGCGTGCCGTTTATTTGATAACAATCAACCCTGCGGCACTCAGGCGAACATGGCTAAACTCTTGGCCGCGGATGCCTCATGGGAAGCTGCGAACGCCTGCCTGCAATTTCACGGCGGCTATGGTTTTGCCTGCGAGTATGACGTCGAGCGCAAGTTTCGTGAAACCCGCTTGTATCAAGTTGCCCCAATTTCAACTAATCTGATTTTGTCGTATGTCGCCGAACACGTGCTCGGCCTTCCTCGTTCGTTTTAATAGGTGATAGACATGACTGCCGTTCGCTCCTCAGCCTCGCCCCTCGTGCTGCATCCAAGTGCAGAGCTCGCAAACTTTGCTTCGCAGCTTCAATATAGCGACATCCCCGAAGCAGTCAGTTTGCGCTGTGAAGATTTATTTCTAGATACGATGGCATCGATTTTGGCGGGCTCGAGCGCGCGTGCGGTCAAGTCAATGGCCAAATACGCGCAATTGATGGGGCCTGCCGACGGCAAGTCTGAAGATTTTGTGAATCGTCGCAAAACCTCACCGATGTTTGCCGCCATGGTCAACGCCGCCGCCGCGCACGTGGTCGAGCAAGACGATGTGCATAACGGTTCGGTGTTTCATCCGGCCGCAGTCATTTTTCCGCCAGCCTTGGCTGTGGCGCAAGCCATCGGAGCTTCGGGCAAAGACTTCATCACGGCCTCGGTCGTCGGTTACGAGGTCGGCATCCGGGTGGGGGAGTTTTTAGGGCGTTCGCACTACAAGATTTTTCATACAACGGGTACCGCAGGCACTGTGGCCGCGGCCGTTACGGTTGGCCGCTTGCTCA
The DNA here is from genome assembly GCA_044338955.1 of Burkholderiaceae bacterium. Classification (GTDB taxonomy): domain Bacteria; phylum Pseudomonadota; class Gammaproteobacteria; order Burkholderiales; family Burkholderiaceae_B; genus Zwartia. The sequence continues at coordinate 16,099 of JBIIWK010000022.1, read as the reverse complement.
AGCTCAACCCCGAGCAAATGCTGAACGCGATCGGTTCAGCGGGCACGCAAGCGGCCGGGCTCTGGGAGTTTTTGCGCGATGCCGCCGACTCAAAACAACTACACACCGCGCACGCTGCGGCAAACGGCTTAGCGTCTGCCTATTTAGCGCTTGATGGTTTTACTGGTGCGCGACGTATTCTTGAGGGTGCGCAAGGCATGGCCGCTGGCATGTCAACCGACGCCGATCCGGCCAAACTGGTGGATCGCCTGGGCACGCGATGGGCCTTACCTGAAACCTCGTTTAAGTTTCATGCCTCATGCCGGCACACCCACCCTGCTGCAGATGCCTTACAACACGCAATGAAGCAGCACAATCTAAAGGCTAGCGACGTCGCCTCAGTAGTCACACACGTGCATCAAGGTGCCATTGATGTCTTGGGGCCCGTCACCGATCCGCAAACCGTGCATCAGTCGAAATTTTCGATGGGGACGGTCTTGGCGCTGATCGCCCTGCGCAACTCGGCCGATTTGGCAGGTTTTGACGGTGCCTTAAAAGATGCCACGGTAGCGAATTTTCGCGATCGCGTCACCATGGAGCTCGATGAAGAAGTCGACACCGCCTACCCACAGCGCTGGATTGGTAAAGTGACGGTTAAAACGACAGACGGCCGTTCAGTGACAGGTCGCGTAGACGAACCCAAAGGCGACCCCGGCAACACGTTATCGCGCGATGAAATTGAATTTAAGGCGATGCGTTTGGGTACCTATGAAGGTAATGCCACCGAGGGTCAAGTCAAAGCGTTGATTCAAACGGTTTGGGGCATTCGTGGGCAAAGCGTACTCGGTGATATCTTGGCCAAGGCCTAACCAATAGGATGACAACATCATGCGTTTAAAGAATAAAGTAGCCATCGTGACCGGTGCCGCAAGCGGCTTTGGCGCTGAAATCGCCCGATGCTATGTGCGTGAAGGTGCAAAGGTTGTCATCGCCGATCTGAACGAAGCTGGTGCACAAAAGGTTGCTGCCGAGCTTGGCGCTGCGGCTGTGGCCGTTAAATGTGACGTCAGCAAACGCGCTGATGTTGATCGGGCTGTTGCGTTAGCGGTCGCAACGTTTGGTGGCGTCGATATCGTGGTGAACAATGCTGGCTACACCCACAAGAATCAACCGTTTCTCAATGTTGACGAAGCCTCGTTTGATCGTTGCTTTGATGTCAACGTCAAAGCGATTTATCATATGATCAATGCCGTGGTGCCCATGATGCGCTTAAAAAAATCAGGCTGCATCATCAACACGGGTTCGACAGCCGGCATTCGACCCAGGCCTGGTCTAACTTGGTACAACGCATCAAAGGGCGCGGCAAACTTGCTGACTAAATCGCTTGCCGTTGAACTGGCCCCTGACAATATCCGCGTCAATGTGATCTGCCCCGTGATTGGCGACACGGCCATGCTCGGTGATTTTATGGGTGTACCCGACACCCCCGAAAATCGCGCACGATTTATTGCCACCATCCCCATGGGCCGCATGAGTCAGCCGCGCGACATTGCCAATGCTGCGGTGTTTTTAGCCTCTGACGAGGCATCGTTTTTAACAGGTGTTGAATTACCCGTTGACGGCGGCCGCACCATCTAAGGTCTAAGCGCGCGCGCTGCCACTGCAACGCTCAATTCGGGCTGACCCGCTCACTTACTCGTGCCACGATCGCGTGGGACTGAACCGCTGAAGGAGAGGCACGACGCGAGCATCGTGCCTACCTCTGTCTCGTGAGGTCTAAGCGCGCGAACTCGCTTGCAGTTGGGCAAGCTCGCGAATGCCTTTCTCCGCCAATTGCAACAGAGTGTTGAGCTCGGTACGGTCAAAGGTGTGACCTTCAGCGGTGCCCTGCACTTCAACGTAGCGCCCGGCACCTGTCATCACAACATTCATGTCGGCATCGCAACCTGAATCTTCTGGGTAATCCAAATCCAGTACGGCGCGCCCATCGACCATGCCTACCGAAATCGCAGCCACTGAATCTTTAAGCGGATTTTGTGTCAACAAACCTTGCGCAAGCAAGCCGTCAACCGCATCGGCGACGGCGATCCAGGCACCTGTGATGCTTGCGCAGCGCGTGCCACCATCCGCTTGCAGCACATCGCAGTCGATCTGAATCGTACGTTCACCCAATAACGACATATCCATGACCGCGCGCAGGCTGCGCCCGATCAGGCGCTGAATTTCTTGCGTGCGACCCGATTGCTTGCCTTTGGCCGCTTCGCGATCAGAGCGCGTATGGGTTGAACGCGGCAACATGCCGTATTCGGCAGTGACCCAGCCCTGCCCTTTGCCTTTTAAAAACGGCGGTACTTTTTCAAGCACACTGGCCGTGCACAACACTTGCGTCTCGCCCATCGAAATCAGCACTGAGCCCTCTGCATAGCGAGTAAATTGGCGCTGGATACTGACCTGACGCATGACGTCAAAAACGCGACCTGAGGGGCGTGACTGGCTAATGCTAGTATTTGACACGGTAAGTTCTCACAAAGACTAAATGAATAAGGTGACGCATGCTTGAGGGTGGTAAGCAGCAAATGCGATGGACTCACAGTATACGCAGCGCTCGAGGCGCTGTGTACCGCTTGTGCGTGAGCGCGCTGATTGCTGGTAGCGCTGCTGCTCTCACCCTCGGCCCGGCCCGGGCGCAGACTCAAGAGCAAAACCAGCCTCAGACCCAGATTCAATCGCCTGCGCAACCTCAACCTCAACCTCAACCTCAACCTAAATCTCCGTCACACACCCAGACTCAGTCAGCCCCACCCATGGCGGTGGCTCAAAACAGCGCCGTCACACGATACGATAATTCGATATCTATTTTTCACCCCGAGCGCGGTCAGCGCGGCATGGTCGCCAGCGAGCAACGACTCGCCTCGCAAGTGGGCGTCGATATTCTGGCGCAAGGTGGTAACGCCATTGATGCCGCTGTTGGCGTAGGATTTGCCTTGGCAGTGGTGCTGCCTAACGCAGGCAATTTAGGCGGCGGCGGTTTTATGCTGGTGCAAACTGCCAAAGGCACCAAGCCTGTTGCGCTTGATTTTCGTGAGGTCGCACCGGCCTCGGCATCACGCGATATGTACCTTGACGCGCAAGATCGTGTCATTGCCGGCAAATCGACCCAAAGCCCTTTTGCCGTCGGTGTACCAGGCTCGGTTGCGGGCTTAGTTCGTGCCCTGCAAGACTACGGCACGCTGTCGCTCGAGCAGGTCATCGCACCCGCCATTCAATTGGCTGAAAACGGTTTTATCGTCAGTGCAGTGCTGGCCGAACAGTTCTCGTTGCAACGCACGCATTTAGGCCGTTGGCCAGGCACGCGCGAGATATTTTTTAAACTCAACGATCCCTCAAACACTAGCTGTGCGCTCTCAGAATGCCCGCTCGACGTGTTAACCACCTATCGCGCAGGCGAACGACTTATCCAAAAAGATCTTGCAAGCACACTCCGCTTGATTGCCCAACACGGAGCGGCGGGTTTTTATCAAGGTTCTGTGGCACAGAAAATCGTTGCCGAACTCAATCTTGACGGTCAGGCTCTTAGCCTAAAAGACTTAAAAGACTACCGGGTGGTGCAGCGCGAACCTGTGCATGGCACGTATCGAGGCTTTGATATTTATTCAATGCCCGCGCCAAGTTCTGGTGGCGTGCATTTAATTCAAATGCTCAACTTGCTTGAACGCTATCCACTTGCCCAGTACGGTGCCGGTAGCGCACAGGTGGTTCATCTGATTGCAGAAAGCGCTCGCTTGGCCTACGCCGATCGCGCAGAACATTTAGGCGATCCAGATTTTGTGAAGGTTCCGCAAAAGGGCTTGGCTGCAAAAAAATATGCTGAAGAGCTGGCAAGCAAGATTAAACTCGATCGTGCCACACCAAGCGTCATGGTCAAACCCGGACAGCCACAAGCTGTTGAAAGCGATCAAACCACGCACTTCTCAGTGATGGATGCAGCGGGTAATGTTGTGAGCTGTACCTACACACTTAACTTGAATTTCGGCTCGGGCATTGTCGCGCGCGGCACAGGGGTCTTACTGAATAATGAAATGGACGATTTTTCGATTAAACCCGGCGTACCGAATGCGTTTGGTCTGATCGGAGGAGATGCCAACGCCATCGCGCCTGGCAAACGGCCCTTGAGCTCGATGACACCCGTGATTGTTTCAGCCCCAGAAGGACCCGTGCTAGCCACAGGTTCTCCGGGTGGTGCCCGCATTATCACCACTGTGTTGCAGAACCTAGTCAATATTATCGACTTTAAAATGAATATCGCCGAAGCGATTGCAGCCCCAAGAATGCATCATCAATGGCTGCCAGACTTTCTGCGCCTTGAGCGAGGCTTTAGCCCCGATACTGTTGTCTTATTAAAAAATATGGGCCATGAGGTTAGGATCATGCCCGCCATGGGGCGTGTCCAAACAGTACAACGTCAGTCGAATCTTTTTTGGGGCGCCTCAGACCCACGTAATCCCGACGGTGCAGCGCTTGGACTCGGACTTAACCCTTGAGAGCCAGACAGCACAACGACCTTGCTACTTGTACAGAGCAGCCTCGGTCAACTGAAGCATCCCTGCGCGAAGCGCAGAGGGGGCGAAAGATCTTGAATCAGTCATTTGTAAGGAATAAAGCATGATCGCCAGCATGACCGCCTTCGGGCAAGGTAAATTCACCGCAACATGCGGCGTCATTTCAGTTGAACTCAAAGCGGTCAATAGCCGCTATCTTGATGTACTGTTTCGCATGCCTGACGAAATGCGTTTGGCCGAACAGCCGATTCGAGAGCGTTTAGCCAAAGGATTAACGCGCGGAAAAATTGAAGTGCGCGCCAGTTTTGCACGCCCCGCGGTCGAGACTGAGCAACTACTCAATGACACGGCCATGCAGCGCGTTGCCACACAGTTGGCCCACATTCGTACCATTTTGCCCGACACTGAAAGCCCCCGCTTTAACGAAATTGTTAATCTGGCAAGTGGGCAACAAACACAAACCGAACCCGAAGAGTGGGCGCAAGCGTGTTTGGCAGCACTCAAGCCCGCTTTAGCGCAACTGCTTGAAGGCCGTCAGCGCGAAGGCGCTCGTCTGGCCTTAACTATGCTCGAGACGGCCAAGCAAGTTTCAACGATTGTGGACGAAGTTGAAACACTGATGCCGGTGTTACTGGCGACGCAGCGCGACAAATTGGCGCAAAAACTCAAAGACACGCTTCACAATGCGTTTCCGACTGGGTTCACGCACATCAGTGGAACAGAACTGTCTGAGCGCATCGCCAGTGAGTCAAGCCTGTTTGCTTTACGCATCGATGTCGCCGAAGAACTTGCGCGCCTTAAATCACATTTGACTGAGCTTGAATTTTTATTGTCAGGGCAACAAGGCAAGCAAAGTCAGCAAAGCACTCAGGTCCAACAAAAATCAGGCGCTGCAGCTGCGACCAGTGTCGGCAAGCGCCTGGATTTTCTGTTTCAAGAAATGAATCGCGAAGCCAACACGCTAGGCTCAAAAGCCGGCAGCCTTGAAATGACACGCGCGGCGATGAATCTTAAATTGCTGATTGAGCAGATGCGCGAGCAAGCGATGAATTTAGAATAAGGTAAACCGCCGGACTGCGATTTTGTTGAAACTGCTTGTTCTTCGCGGCGCCTGGCTCTTCTAATGAAACAACCGTTTGCTACCCGAGCAACTAACTGCCGATCCGTTGGTTCTCAGCCGACTAAGTGCAATTTTTTCTTAATGAACTTCAGCTTCAAACGTACTCATCAGGCGATAGCTTGCCTGCGCCTCAATGACGAGCCCGTGCTGCTCAAGTGCCTGCTGCACAGCGGGTTGTTGCAACAAATTTTCACACGTTTTTAAATCGTAGGCTTCAAAAAACAAAACCCAGTTCACTCGCTCGTCAGGCTTACCACGGCGTGCCTCTTCGGGGCTCGGTGCAGCCCCTGCACTCACTGACGCCTCCCAGAGTGCCAAGCGCACTAAACAGTTCGCGCGCGCCAACTGAGGATAAAGCGTCTGAGCAATAAAATCGCGCGCGACCTGTTCTTGACCAGGCTTAGCTGCACAGCGCATCACCACCGCCTCACCCCCTAAGCCAGTACCTGCCGACCACGTTTCATCGCAAACAGACCTCACCATATTACGAAAATGAGGCATCATTTTTTTTGTTAAGGGTGTGGGCTCGACCAGAATTTCTTTGTACTGCGACTGCTCAAGCACTGCAGCCTCGGTGCATGAATAAAGCGCCATATAAGCCTGCGAATCGCCCAGCGCACGATACCGACGAGCAGATAAAAATCCCGGGATCTGCATGCGCTGCCGGACATGTTCAGTTTGATACCATTCGTTAAACTCTGACTCAACGCTAGGGTTGATATCGTTCATCACGAACAAGGTGCACGAAAAACCAGAATGAGGTTTTGCTGAATTTGTCATGGCGGCTCTTCTTATATTTGTTTACAACCCGATTGTATCGCTCAAGTTCTCAAGAACAACGAGCCCAACGGCACCAGCATTTTTCTCAAACATCTTATTTATCTTAACGCTTGGTCGATTTTTGGCAATGTCCTCAGTTACAGTGGCATTGAAAAAGGCGGTTACAAAACTAGGTACCGTCCCGAGCAGCCATCATTTTCTGCGTCACTTTTTTGAGCCACCATGACCACTGAAACTTTAACCACATTTCCGCATCACGACCCGATTAATGCCTGCGTGCCACACGGCAAATTCAGCCTGCCGGCCACTGGTTCGGGTTTGTTAAACGGCCTCACCTTTGCCGTCAAAGATATTTTTGATATCGCGGGTCACCCCACGGGCGCCGGCAACCCAACCTGGTTAGCCACGCACGCACCCGCAACCCACACAAGCCCACTTGTTGAGCAACTGCTCGCCGCGGGCGCAACGATGACCGGCAAAGTTATGACCGACGAACTGGCCTACAGCCTGAACGGCGACAACATGCACTACGGCACACCGCTTAATGTGAATGCACCAGGACGTGTGCCCGGAGGGTCTTCAAGTGGCTCGGTCGCAGCGGTGGCGGCGAAGCTGTGTGACTTCGCGCTCGGCAGCGACACGGGTGGCTCGACCAGAGTCCCGGCTAGTTATTGTGGCGTTTGGGGCCTGCGCACCACCCACGATCTGCTCTCGCGCAAGCACGTTGTGCCGCTACACACGTCGTTTGATACGATGACTTGGTTTGCGCACGATCCGGCTACGTTTACGCGTGTGGGCTTAGTGCTGCTACCTGCCTCAAATTTTGTCCCTAAACGACTGCTTAAGCCCCAAGCGCTTTGGCAGTTAGCCAGTGAAGATTTTGCCGCACCGCTGCAAAAAGTCTTAGAGGCAGCCCAAGCCATGCTTGGCGTGACTGCAGAGACGATGTCGTTTACACGCGATACCGAGACGCTCGAGCAATGGCGCCAAGCCTATGTGACCATGGGGGCAGCCGAGGCGTGGGCCTTACATGGTGATTGGATACTTAAGCATCAACCTACCTTCTCAGCCCCGATCAGTGCGCGTTGGGCGCAAGCACAGGCGGTGACAGCGGCACAGGCCCAACCCGCTCAGAATAAAGTGGCAGAAATCCGTGCCCATGTGCGCGCCATACTAAGCGATGACGCCATCGCCATCGTCCCTTCAGCAGCAGGGCTCGCACCCTTGCTCAATGAAAACGGCGAAGCCATTGACCAGCTGCGTATGCGTACCATGCACCTCACCTGCGTTGTTGGGATCAGTGGAGTGTGTCAGGTCAGTATCCCCTTCAAAAACAGCGCTGGCGTGCCGGTCGGGGTATCGCTGATTGGCCCTGCGGGCAGTGACCTCGCCTTGATTCGGCTGGCCACTGCGTTGTCAAGCACCCTAACCGCTTAACGAAATCATCGACAAAGGGCGCTGCTCACACGGCCCCCATTTCGTATCGTTTAACCGCGACCGACAAACGGCATGGTTGTGGCCATGATGGTGACGAACTGAACGTTAGTCTCAAGCGGAAAGCTCACAATCTGCGCGATCGTTTGTGCAACGTGATTCACATCCATGCGTGGCTCGACGCGTGTTGTGCCGTCGGGTTGTGGCACACCCTTTGTCATGCGCTCGGTCATCGGCGTAGCGGCGTTACCAATATCGATTTGACTGCAAGCGATACGATAGTTACGCGTATCGAGTGAAATCGACTTGGTTAAGCCTGTCACCGCATGCTTGGTTGCGGTGTACCCAATCGAGAACGGACGTGGCGCATGCGCCGAAATCGATCCATTGTTAATGATTCGACCGCCTTGAGGCGTTTGATCTTTCATGATCCGGATGGCAGCCTGCGCGCATAAGAACATCCCTGTTAGATTGACATTGACGATGTCTTTCCAGATTTCAACAGGCAGGTCTTCGATCGGCACAGGTGGCCCGCCACGACCAGCGTTGTTGAACAACACGTCCAAGCGTCCCCAGCGACGTACCACTTCAGCAAACAAGTTCTTGACCGAAGCCTCGTCGCTGACATCGGTCACGATCGGGTGCAATTGCGAGGCTAAAGAGGCACCGCCCTCTGTGCGCGTTTCTTCAAGTGCATCGGCACGACGCCCTGCCATCGCAACCTGATAACCTGCTCGCGCCAAGTGCAGCGACACTGCACGACCAATTCCAGAACCTGCTCCGGTGACCACTGCGACTTTTAACTCAGACATTTCTCATCCTAATTGTTGGTGTCCGATTTGGACTTTAAACACTGATGGCTATTGTGCCACTGCGTCTCGCCTGCGGCTGATCCGCACAAAAACATTAACGCTATTTCAACCTTGTCACAACTTATTCAAGACACAAACGCTCAGTCGTCGTGACCCGTCGAGCCTGAACCAAGCTGCAAGCAGCTTGTTAGCCAGTGACACGCGAAGGACCAGTTTCGATCGGTGCGTTCGGCTGCGAACTCCATTCACTCCACGAGCCGCCATACAGCGCACCACCCGACATTCCAGCCAACTCAAGCGCCAGCAATAAATGACAAGCTGAAACACCTGAGCCACAACTCGCGACAAGATCTTTCGCGGGATGCGCGCCCAGTAGCTTGGTGAGCTCGGCGCGTAAGACCTCAGGCGCCTTGAAGGTGCCGTCATCGTTCAGGTTTTCTTTGACGGGGCGACTGGCTGAACCAGGGATATGTCCAGCTTTGGCGTCAAGTGTCTCGTTTTGCCCTTGAAAGCGATCGCCTGCACGTGCGTCAACAATCAACCGATCTGCGCGACCAAGCCCTGCCTGCATGTTGGCGAGGTCGACAGACGATACCAACGATGTGCCGCGTTTGAAATTACCCACAGACCGGGCAGCTGGCTGTGCAGCGGTCAACGTGTAACCGGCTTTCTCCCAGGCAGGCATCCCGCCATCAAGCACCACCACATTGGCATGACCGACCCACCGCGCTAACCACCATAGGCGCGAGCCGTACAACCCGCCATGGGCATCGACTGCAACAATCAGGGTGTCTTGATTGACGCCCAACGCTGCCAAATATCGGGCAAATACGTCGGCGTCGGGCAAGGGATGGCGTCCGTTTAGGCCGTTTTTCTCACCACTCAACGCACGCCCAAGATCAACATACACCGCAGCAGGTAAATGCGAAACCTCATAAACGCGCTTACCCAGGTCGGGGTCTACCAGATCAAAGCGGCAGTCGCAGACCAACACGTTTTCGGGGCTTTGCGCCAGACGCGCCTGTAGTGCTTGTGCCGTGATTAAAAAAGACGAAGACATTGCATGGATCCTTTTTGAAATTCTGTCAAAAACTTGCATTCGTACATAGCCACTCTGCTATGCTTTTACTTTGCGTCAACACTCTATTGTCACTCATGTCACAGGCCGCCGGAAACGTTTTTGTTGTAGTCGCACCAAGCGGTGCCGGTAAGTCTAGCTTAGTCAACGCTTTGCTCGGCCAAGATCCTTCGCTCTGTCTGTCGGTCTCTGCCACGACCCGCGCGCCGCGTAGTGGCGAAACCGACGGCAAAGATTACCGCTTTGTCAGCCAAGCCGAGTTTGCTGACATGCGACAAGCCGATCAACTGCTTGAATGGGCCGAGGTGCACGGCAATTTCTATGGCACGCCGCGCGACCAAATCGATCAGGTCACGCAACAAGGCCGAGATGTTTTACTCGAAATCGACTGGCAGGGTGCTCGGCAGGTCAAACGCTTGTTTCCGCAAACAATCGGCATCTTCATCTTACCGCCCTCAATCCAAGTGCTTGAACAGCGCTTAGAACAGCGTGGGCAAGACACACAAGAGGTCATTGCCCGCCGAATGCAAGCCGCAAGCGAAGAGATTTCGCACGCGCCAGAGTGCGAATATGTTATTATTAATCAAGACTTTAGGATTGCGCTGGCTGAACTCGCTGAGGTAGTCACTGTGGCGCGCTTACGCTACGGCAGCCAGTCTGCCAGAAACAAGGCATTGTTTGCCTCGCTTGGGCTCAGCAATTAGGGCGTAACGCGGCATCACTGCGCAATTCGCCACATAGTTAAACCTTTACTTTTCAGGATCACCATGGCTCGCATTACTGTTGACGATTGTCTTGAACGCATTCCAAATCGCTTCAAGCTCACCCTTGCAGCCACCTACCGTGCGCGCGAACTCGCTCAGGGCCATGCACCTCGGCTCGAAACCAAAGACAAACCCTGCGTGACGGCTTTACGTGAGATTGCCAATGGCTTAGTGGGCATCGAAATGCTGCGTAAGGTACCAACCTAAGACACTGCAAAATGGCCTTTCCCGGATTTCGCTACGCTTCTACCGGGATTCTGGCTGCCCTGAAGGCAGGCTCCAAACTCAGGCCCTCGCAAACCTCTAAAGAACCTATTTTGGGTGTTGTTGCAGGGGTGGCCACGCCACTTGAAACTGAGATCGAGCCTGCAGTCGCCTCAATGGCGCACTTGCAACAAATACTTTCTACCTACCTCGAAGCCAAAGACATCGCCACTATTCGCGATGCCTATCGGTTTTCAGATCAAGCACACCTCGGGCAACTGCGCTCAAGCGGTTCGCCGTACATTACGCATCCTATTTCAGTTGCCGAGATCTGCGCGGGCTGGAAACTCGATGCGCAAGCTATTCAAGCAGCGCTCTTGCACGACGTCATGGAAGACCAAGGGATTGCTAAACAAGATCTTTTAGAGAAGTTTGGCGATGACGTCGCTGAAATGGTCGACGGGTTGTCAAAACTTGATCGCCTAGAGTTTGCAACCAAGGCACAGCAGCAGGCTGAAAGTTTCAGAAAAATGCTGTTGGCGATGGCGCGCGATATTCGCGTGATCTTAATTAAGCTCGCCGACCGTCTGCATAATATGCGCACGCTTGATGCGGTCGCACCAGACAAACGTCGACGCGTCGCGCAAGAAACCCTCGATATTTACGCGCCCATCGCGTATCGCCTGGGCTTAAATGCGTTGTATCGCGAGTTGCAAGATCTTTGCTTTGAGGCCATACACCCCAATCGCTACCGTGTGCTTGAAAAAGCGGTGCTTGCTGCACGCGGTAATCGCCGCGAAGTCTTAAGCAAAATCGACGAACAAGTGCGTGCCGCCATGCCCGCCGCCGGCATCGAAAGCGAAGTGCTCAGCCGCGAAAAGACCTTGTACGGCATCTATCACAAGATGGTTGAGCAAAAGAAAAGCTTCACCAATGTGTTGGACATCTACGGCTTTCGCGTCATCGTGAGAACCCTGCCCGAGTGCTACATGGCAATGGGTATCGTGCATCAGCTGTATCGCCCAGTACCGGGTAAATTCAAAGACTACATCGCGATCCCAAAAGTCAACGGCTATCAGTCACTACACACGACCTTAGTCGGTCCCTTTGGCACGCCGATTGAATTTCAGTTTCGCACCCACGACATGCATCAAGTGGCCGAAGAAGGTGTTGCGGCGCACTGGCTCTACAAAGCCGATACCGCCTCTCTACAAGAGATCCAAAGCCGTACCAGTCAATCGTTGCAATCGTTACTCGATATCCAAAGCCAAAATGGCGACTCAAGCGAGTTTCTTGAGCACGTTAAGGTCGATCTGTTTCCGGATGCCGTTTACGTTTTTACCCCCAAGGGCAAAATTGTCTCGCTGCCACGGGGCGCCACACCGATTGACTTTGCTTACATGATTCACACTGACGTAGGCAACCACGCGGTCGCCTGTAAGGTCAACGGCGATAACGTCGCCTTGCGCACCGAACTTTCGAGTGGTGACACCGTGTCAATTACCACGTCGCCTGCCGCACGGCCCAGTGCACAATGGTTGAATTACGCACGCACCGGTCGGGCGCGCTCAGAAATCCGACACTATTTACGCACCAGCGAATACGATGAATCGGCTGCGTTTGGCGAACGTCAACTGCTTCAGGCGCTTAAAGAACTGAACTTGACAATGCCCGCACCCGAGGATGCTATCTGGGATAAGCTCGCGCGCAGTAGTGGTGCGAAATCGCGTGCTGAAATTTTGGCAGATATTGGCTTGGGTAAGCGGCTGGCAGCTGTCGTGGCGCGGCGCTTTGCGCCCGATCATCCCTTGATCGCCACCACTGCAGCAGCTGACGAAGAGATAACGGCCGCACGGACAATGCCCATTCAGATTCGAGGCCACGAAGGCCAGGCTGTGCAACTTGCCCCGTGCTGTGGTCCTTTGCCTGGTGACGTCATCGTAGCGGGCATCCGCGTTGGCCACGGCTTAGTGGTACACACGTCAGAGTGCCCGGTCGCCATCCGTGCACGCATGAAAGAGCCCGAACGCTGGGTCGATGTGGTGTGGGATGAAGAAACTGCCAAACATTTTTCAGCACGGATTGAAATCATGGCAAAAAATGAGCGCGGGATCTTAAGTCGCATTGCGGCAGAAGTTGCACAAGCCGACTCAAACATCATCAATGCCACGATGCACGAAGACGCCATCGACACCGTCATGTTGAACCTGACGGTTCAGGTGGATAGCCGTAAACATCTGGCGCAAGTCTTCAGATCAATTCGACACGTCAGCCAGGTACAAAAAATCGTACGCGCAAAAGGCTAGTGTTTGCGTGCGATCCTAAAAAAGATTGACCCGCCTAGGGTTTGACGGGCGCCATCCGTTGTTTGACTGCGCGCCAAAGGGCAGTGGTATCGGCCCCACCCGGATCGCGCGCCGACGGCCTAACCGCCAGATGCACCATCACCAACTGACGCGACGGGTCGACATAAATGGCCTGGCCACGTACCCCCTGAAACGCATAGGTTCCGTCAAGATCCGGAAATATCCAGGTTTGATACCCATAGCCATACCAACGCCCAGTGCGCGAAGGCAAAAAATGCGCCGTTGTCATCTCTTGGACCCAGGCAGCAGGCACTAACTGCTTACCGTTAGCAACACCCGAGCGGGCCATCATCATCGCCAACCGCCCATAGTCGCGCAAGGTAGCATTAAAACCCATGTAACCGACCTCTAGCCCAGACGCATCAACCAGCCAGGTCGCCTCTTGTTCTGCACCAAGCGGTTTCCAGATTTTGTCTGAAAAATAAGTGGCGATATCTTGCCCAATTGCCTGACGCAAGACCAGCGCCAACACAAAGGTTTCTGCTGACGCGTAGTACCAGCGTTCGCCGGGGGCAGCAATCCGACGATTAAAAAGTTTAGCAACGCTTGCGCCGCCTTCAGATTGCCCCAAAACGGTTGCGCGCGAGAGCCGTGCCGAATCGTCTTGCCCATCGTACTCTTCGCGAAACTGCACGCCGGATGACATCGTCAGCAAATGACGCAGTGGAGTCTTGCCGTATTCGGTTCCTTGCAGGCCCGGCGCGTAGTCTTGCGCTAGGTCGTCGAGCGAGCGAATCCGCCCTTCTTGAAGCGCGACGCCCACTAGCATCGCAATCACGGTCTTGGCCATCGAGAAGGACGTGAGCCGGTGCTCGGGGTGGCGCGCATATTGGTAGCGCTCAAGCAACACGGTATCGCCCTGTGCGATCAACAGGGCGGTCGCAGGATTACGCTCGAAGTAATCGTTGAGCGTTTTTGTACCGCTACCCAGTACTGCGGCGCCTTGATAATTCAGCGTCAGTTCGGACGCTGACCGTTGCCAGGCCTGCACAGGCGGTGCCTTGGCCGAGACGCTCGCCTTGAAGATTTCATCGAGTCTTGAAAAGCTATCTACAGTGGCGTGCGCTTGCCACCAATTTTGACGCGTACCTTTTGAAAAATCAGACCCAAGCCCTCGCAGCAAGGACATCTGCGGGCCATCAACACGCGTCCCGATACCTTGGTCGAAGCGCCACGCACTGGTTTTGCTTGGCCCACTCGTGCCGCAACCTGCAGCCCCTAGCAACATGATTGTCGCCAACAAGGCCCAGAGAGGTTTAGGATTACCTAGCCAATGCATCACGAAAACTCCTTATACTTGGTATTCTTTTTTTTGAAGCCACGCCATGACTCTTGCTAAGACTTTACAACAACATCCCGATGCCCCCGGCGAGCTCTTAATCTGGACCTCGGTTGACCCCGCTTACGAGCAAGACTTTAACCAGTGGTATGACCAAGAACACATGCAAGAGCGTGCTGCAATCAAAGGATTTCGCTGGTCGCGCCGCTATCACTCAGACACCTGCGCACGCCCCTATCTAGCCTTATATCAAACAGACACACTACGCGTCTTTACCAGCGAACCCTATCGCCAGGCCTTCACCAAACAAACCCAGTGGTCTGAGCGTAACTTTACGCGCATGCGCGACACCAGCCGACGCGTCAACGCAGTCACCCCACTTGCGGGCGTCGGTACCGGTGCGGCAGTAGCTTTGATCTGCCTGCAAACACTCGAGCAAGCGCAAGCTGCGCTTGAACAGGCCCAAACCCTTGTTCAGGCGATGGATGGCGTCTTGGCGGTGCGCGCACTGTGCCCTGACCCGGTGCTGTCAACGCCCCTTCCCTCTGAAGACGTCACGACGCGCAAACTTGAGCCGTTTTTGGTGATCGAGACCACCTCGCTCTTGAGCGCAGAAGCCGCCAAACAATGGATTGCAGACAAGCTTGCACTACCCTCAGGCCGCAGTCACTGTTTTAAATTGTTATGGGACCTGCAATCAAGCGAGCTTGAGCGCTAACAGCGAAGCGCTTACTGTACGGTTTTTCTGCGTCGCAGGCGCGAGCATGCACCACACAAGCGTTAGCTTTTTTTTGCGGTGATTTTCAGTGATTTGCCGATCGTCTGATTAAATTCACTGACGCATGCTCCCGAACAACGCGCAGCCCATTTACTCACAACATTTTGGGCTGCCAGGCGCTTAATGGTCGCCAAATCCGCCTGTGTTGGCCTCACCAAGGTCATGTTGCCTTTAGGCGCCATCGGGCAGTTTTTTGCACCGGTATTGCAGTCGTAGCCCTTTTGGTTTTCAGTTTCTGCAAACGTCCACAAACGCTCGGTCAACTTTGTGAGATTGACCTCTAACAAAGCGCGCACATCAGCGTTGAGCTGATCCCAGGCTTTTTGATTCACGGCATGGATTTCTTGATTCCAGCCCAAGGGTAACGCGTATAAATGCGTCGCCGCGGTGTACCACTTTGCCGTGTATCCCGCCATGCTGCCCGCCACCGCGCACGCAATCGTTTTCTTTTGAAAGGCGGGCAATACCTCGGCAATCGGCATGCTGATACCTTTTGCACCTAAGGCTTCGATCAGTTCTCCTTGCGAGCGGGTAATAATACGAACCGTCTTGCCTTTTAAGTCTTGCAACCCTCGCAGGGGCATATTGCAAAATAGCACTTGTGGTGCGAAAGGCGATACACCTAAAAACTTGCTTTGGTAAGTGTTTGACACATGCTTGGCTAAGATCGGCGCAAAACTTGTAGAAATTTGTCGAGCGGTTTTGGCATCGGTCGCCAACCCAGCCAAGTCAACCGCCTCGTAGAGCGCCGTGTCAGCGGCCGGATAAATCAACGGGATCACGCCAAACTCGATCACGCCCTGCTTCATCAGTTTGAGCAACTCTGAGCCCTTTAAGCCCATCTCGTCAAAACCTTTGATCTCGGCCGTAATCTGGCCGGCAGAGTGCTCGGGGAGTGTTTTGAGCCAAAAGGGTTGCTCAACTTGTTTGTAGTTTGAGCGTGTGC
>JBIIWK010000214.1:0-5928 GCA_044338955.1 Burkholderiaceae bacterium | reverse complement strand
GAGTCTGAATCAGCGATCGACGGGCCAGCTTGCACCGCACTGTTCGGGGCCGTTGAAGGGGCGTTGCCGGCGCGCACGGGCGCCAAGGGCGTCACAATCTCAGTGGCTGCGTCAGGCAGGCGCTTGACGCCTCCCGTTGCACCGGTGGCCTGCACTGAGCGAGCGCTTGAGTCTGCGTTGTTTGAAGAAGTTGAGGGTGCAGCTGACGAGCCAGCCACGGGCACCAGTGTGCCGTCGGCCTGCAAGATAAATCTAGCGGGGCCGGTTGCCTCTGTGGATGGCGAAGACGCAGAGGTTGCTGGCTGGGCCCAGCTCGGCGTCTGCATCAACACAAAAAGCGTACAGAAGCTAGCGAGCCAGCTGCACGCCCCGAACGCAGCCCTTGCGCGCACCGATCTGGAGTCACCTTGGCGCCGGGATCCCGGTACAAGACGATCGAACCACTGGCCAGCAGGACTACCGCTCAACTTACAATTCTGATACTTTGTTTGCACGAGCATAAACCGCCCCATCACCGCTAATTTGTCAGCACCGTTGCGACATATGTCAAAGAATAACGCAGACCAGCTGCGCGCGCGCCTGCGCAGCCTTCGCCAGACGATGTCTGTGGCTGAGCGCCAACACTCCAGCGCCGCGCTGTGCACTCGACTGCAACGCTGGTTCGAGCAGCACCTGGCGATGTTGCCTGCTGCCCAACACTCGAGTCCGCTCATTGTGGCGGGGTTTTGGCCACTTGACTTAGAGCCTGACCTCAGACCGCTCTTGCATTGGCTTGACCTGCATCAAGTGACCGTCTGTTTGCCCGTGATCGTTGAGCGCAATGCGCCGCTTGAGTTTCACCGGTGGACACCCAGCACACCGCTCACCGCCAAGGGTTTTGGGGTAATGGAACCCCCTCGGCAGCAAGCACTCGTGCCTGAAATGATGCTCGTGCCCACACTCGGGTTTACCCCGCAGGCCGGACGGCTTGGCTATGGGGGTGGCTATTACGACCGCAGCCTCGCGGCCTTGCACAACGCAGGAGTCAGCCCGCTTACGATTGGTATCGCTTGGCAGCAGGGTCTGTTAACCGAAACTGACGCGTTTACCCCTCAGCCTCATGATGTCATTTTGAATACGATTGCAACGCCTGAGGCTTGGCTACCTGTAAGCCCCACTCAAGAAACGATTCAAGCCAGCTAGCATCGTCTACACTGAAAACTTGTTGTTACACATGTACAGGAAGATCTCCATGACATTTTCGAAAACCATTCGTGGGGCCTTGCTCGCAACGGGATTCATATCCTCTGTTGTTGCCGGTATCGCCCATGCGCAAGCCTACCCCACTAAACCAGTATCACTCATTGTGCCGTTTGCCGCAGGTGGCCCGACCGATGTTTTGGCGCGCACGTTAGCCGTGTCCATGTCAAAAAGCCTTGGCCAAACAGTCGTTGTAGAAAACCGTTTGGGCGCAGGCGGCACGGTCGCCTCAAACGTCGTGGCTAAGGCCGCGCCAGATGGCTACACCTTGTTCATTCATCACAACGGCATGGCCACAGCGCCAACGCTGTATCGCAAACTGCCCTTCAACGCACTCACTGATTTCACTTACATCAGCTTAGTTGCCGATGTACCCATGACGTTACTGGGTAGCAAAAAGTTTCCGCCCAACACCATGCCTGAATTCATCAAGTATGCAAAAGAACAGGGCGACAAAATCAATCTGGCCAACGCTGGGTTAGGTGCGGTGTCGCAACTCTGCGGCACCTTGCTGCAGCAAGCGCTAGGCGTCGCCTTTACGGCGATTCCTTACTCGGGCACGGCTCCGGCCATGGTTGCGTTACTAGGTGGCCAGCTTGATGTTTTGTGCGATCAAACCACCCAGACCTTGCCACAGATCAAAGGCAACACAGTCAAACTTTATGGCGTAACTTCAGCAGAGCGCTTGTCGTATTTGCCTGACACACCGACTTTGCGCGAAAGCGGCTTGAAAGACTTCGAGATCGTAGTGTGGCACGGCGTGTATGGCCCTAAAGGCATGGCACCTGAAGTCGTGGCCAAGGTCAACAAAGCAGTGCAAGACGCTCTCAAAGACCCAGATGTGATCCAAAAAGCAGGTGACTTAGGTGCAGTGATTGTTTCTGCCGACAAGCAAACCCCAGCGGCGCTACAAGCGTGGCTGAAATCAGAAATCGACAAGTGGGCGCCTTTGCTTAAGGCAGCAAATCAATACGCCGATTGATACTATTGTTTCGGTGCGTTAGCAAAAAGGCCTTCTGAAAAGAAGGCCTTTTTTACAACTGAACGGCTAGAGATGCGACCTTGAAGCGGAAAAAAATCTGTTGAGGCACGTCTAGGTTGAGCAGGAATGCCGTTTATGCAGAACGTCCGCCGGCCAGAGCGAGCCCTTTTGCCGTAATGCCGAGTCTCTGAACTTAATCAGTCAACCCACGCCAGATGGCCAGTGTGGCCTCTGCGTTGTTCAACGTATAAAAGTGCAAGCCAGGTACATCGTTATCGAGCAAGGTTTCGCACAAGCCTGTCACCACTTCGGTACCGAACGCGCGAATCGAATCTTTGTCGTCACCCATTTCAGCCAGACGCAAGCGAATCCAGCGGGGCACTTCAGCACCACACATTTCTGAAAACCGCATCAATTGCGTGTAATTGGTAATCGGCATGATGCCCGGCACAATCGGTATCTTCACACCCTTGGCCTGCGCACGGTCAACAAAATCAAAATACGAATCGGCGTTGAAAAAATACTGTGTAATCGCACTGTCTGCGCCGGCGTTCACTTTATTTACAAAGTGCGCCAAATCATGATCAGGGCCTGCGGCCTGTGGATGCATCTCAGGATAAGCAGCCACTTCAATATGAAACCAATCGCCGGTTTCTTGGCGAATCAATTCAACCAAATCACTGGCGTGACGTAACGCACCCGCCGCATCGGCACCCATGCCCGAAGGCATATCACCGCGCAACGCCACGATGCGACGCACACCTTCTTGGCGATACAACTGCAACAAGGCCTTGAGCTCGTCGCGGCTCGAACCAATACACGACAAGTGGGGCGCCGCATCGCGCCCCAACTCGCGCAAGACTCGCACCGTATCCAGTGTGCCATCACGCGTCGAACCACCCGCACCAAAGGTCACACTGCAGTAATGCGGATTGATGACCAGCATCTGCTTCGCGCCCTCAACTAGGCGCTGCTTGGCAGCGTCATCGCGTGGCGGAAAAAACTCTAAGCTGAAAGCACTGCTTGCTTGCATCGTCATTTCTTATTTATTGATTAAGTTCGTCAAGAAGCCAGAAATCAAGCTGTACAACAACGCGCCGCCAACTGCCCACCAAAACCCATTGACCTGAAAGCCTTTGAGGATCGAGCCCGCCAACCAAAACATCAGCGCGTTAATGACAAACAAAAACAGACCAATCGTCACGATTGTGATCGGCAAAGTCAACAGCACAAACAAAGGCTTCACCAACATGTTGATCAAGCCCAACACCAAGGCTGCCCACATGGCAGACCAGAAGCTCGCCACGACGATGCCGGGCAAGATATATGCAACAACCAATAAGGCAACTGCATTGAGTATCCAGACGAGTAATAAAGTCATGATGAGCTCCGGGTAAGTGAAATATAGCGACTGAAAAACGTACGGCCTAGCCTAACACTGCAAGGCCAGACCGCACGGGCTTGCCTAAAACTTCAGACAAGACCGTACCGTGAATGGCTTAATAACGGTACTGTTCGCCCTTGTAGGGGCCTTCTTGCTTGACGCTGATGTAGGCAGCTTGCTGTGGTGTCAGTGTTGTCAAGTGTGCGCCGATTTTGTCGAGATGCAAACGGGCTACTTTTTCATCAAGGTGCTTAGGCAACACATAGACCTGACCAGACGTGTACTGTTCGTTACGACTAAACAGTTCGATCTGTGCCATCGTTTGATTCGTAAACGATGACGACATCACAAACGAGGGGTGGCCAGTACCGCAGCCTAAGTTCACCAGGCGGCCCTTTGCCAACAAGATAATGCGCTTGCCGTCCGGGAAGATCACGTGATCAACCTGTGGCTTGATTTCTTCCCACACCAAATTTTCAATGCCGACGACATCGATTTCGTTATCGAAGTGGCCAATATTGCAGACGATTGCCTGGTCTTTCATACGGTCCATGTGGGCGCGTGTGATGACGTTGTAGTTACCTGTGGCAGTCACAAAAATATCGGCTTTATCGGCCGCTTCTTCCATGGTGACCACTTTGTAGCCTTCCATTGCCGCTTGCAGTGCGCAGATTGGATCCACTTCAGTCACCCACACTTGCGCACGCAAAGCCGCCAGCGCCTGAGCCGAACCTTTACCCACGTCGCCGTAGCCAGCTACGACTGCAACTTTACCGGCGATCATGACATCGGTTGCGCGCTTAACCGCGTCAACCAATGATTCGCGGCAACCGTAGAGATTGTCAAACTTTGACTTGGTCACCGAATCATTGACGTTAATCGCAGCAAAGGCGAGTTCGCCTTTCTTCGACATGTTGTACAGGCGCAAGACACCTGTGGTGGTTTCTTCGGTCACGCCTTTAATCTGGGCCAAACGTGTTGAGTACCATGTTGGATCGCGCTTGATCGTTGCTTTGATCGCAGCAAACAACACCACTTCTTCTTCAGAGCTTGGGCTGTTCAAGACCGACAAATCTGACTCGGCCTTGGTACCCAGATGCAATAGCAGTGTGGCATCGCCGCCGTCATCCAAAATCATGTTGGCTTGATGCTCGCCTGGCCATTCAAAAATCTTGTGTGTGTAATCCCAGTACTCAACCAGACTTTCGCCTTTTTTGGCAAACACTGGCGTGCCAACCGCGGCAATGGCTGCTGCAGCATGGTCTTGGGTTGAATAAATATTGCACGAAGCCCAACGCACTTCAGCACCCAGTGCTTGCAGTGTTTCGATCAACACAGCCGTTTGAATCGTCATGTGCAGGCTGCCTGTAATACGGGCACCTTTCAACGGCTTGGTTTTGCTGAACTCAGCACGTGTGGCCATCAGGCCAGGCATTTCAGTTTCGGCGATCAGAATTTCGCGGCGGCCCCAGTCTGCAAGAGAAAGGTCGGCAACGTAGAAGTCAGTAAATTTTTGTGTAGCAACAGTCATGGCAAGTAGGGCTCCGGTGAGCCTGCTCGGCAATGCGATATTGGGGTGAACTTGAGCACCACCGCAATCGCTGGCTGGCAGGATTGGGTGAGCGCCGTTAAGGTTGGCAAAAACACCAACGGTAACGTAGAAGCTTATGAGCCTGGCGAATCGGCAAACTACAGCGGACCCGTCGCAACGCTCCTCAAAAGCAAACGAATTGTAGCGTGTTTATTTTGCAGTTGCAGCAAAATGTTGTGGCACAACCGCTTAAACGCTTAGGGTTTTTGTCCGGAACAAGCCTACAGCCTCTTGCGCCTAAAGGATTTTTTTACTTCAACGGGCACGGTCTCGACCACTCGGACACACACGGCGTTCGCAGAAACACTGCTTTCAGATTTCGCTGTTGGGCTGACTGCTTGACTAGAGGTGCGGCGCTGATTTGCTCAGCTCAATTGGTGTATTTGGTCACGTACACCGCTGCAGCAAATAGTGAGGGCAACATGCCTGCTAACAGCGCAATTATGCGCCAAGTTTGCTTGGTCATTTCGCTATGTAAGGTTGTTTCGACCCTGCCAATTGAAGCATTCAAGCGGGATTCGAGGCAGGCCAGATCCTCGCGTGTTGCGAGGGTTGGGATGATAGCTTCTAAGCGAGTGAGTCGTGTTTCCATGCCAGAAGTTTAAGGGATGTGCGACCTCGTTTGCAATACGTGGAACTACTTTAATTTGTAACGAAATGCTACCGTCAGGGGTCATATATTGCCTCACTAACTCCGGCTACAAGCTGCGAGTCGCCGACTAAACCCCAACC
>JBIIWK010000213.1:0-5947 GCA_044338955.1 Burkholderiaceae bacterium | reverse complement strand
GCGGTGCGAAAGCGACAGCAACGCTTTGACGCACAACTTCCTGATCTTTTATTGTCTTTGTCAGGTGCCTTACGTGCAGGGGCAGGTTTAGCGGTGGCCTTGAAATATATCGTGCAAGAGTCCAGCGCGCCGCTCTCGCAAGAGCTTGGGCTGGTCTTGCGAGAGCAACGGATGGGGGTGGGCTTTGCGCAAGCGCTTTCTAATCTTTATCAGCGCATGCCCTCTGAAAGTGTAGAGCTGGTCACCACAATGCTTATCGTCGGCACGCGTTCTGGCGCCTCTTTAGCTGACCTGCTTGAACGTTTGTGCACCAACCTCAGGGCCAGACAGCATCTTGAAAGAAAAATCGAAGTGATGACAACACAAGGCAAGATGCAGGCTTGGATTATGGGCGCTTTGCCCCTAGTGCTGTTATTAGTTCTGAGCCAGATTGATCCGCTGTCAGTGCACCTGTTGCACAGTAGTGCGGTGGGGCAAGCGGTGTTGGGCACGCTATTTATTCTTGAGTGCCTGGGTGTTTATTTTTTACGCCGGATTTTGGCGATTCATGTTTAGGCTCATGCTTTGGGTCGCGTTGCTATCAGGCGCCTTAGCCATTGCAGTCGCCTTATTTACCGGAGGCCGAATGCTGTTGGCAAGCCTGCAGCAGGACAGGCATATCAACTTTAGTGCGGCACTCAGCTCTTGGCTTGAAATGGGTGTACTCCGCCCTTTACTGGCTTTGCTTGGGCGCTGGTTATTGCCTTTTATCACCTGGAATCAAAGGCGTTCTTTGAATAAATTGCTTGTGCGTAGCGCGTTAACCGACTTAGGTTATGCGCAGATTTTTGCCGCGCAGGTGCTTCTGTCAATACTGATTTTGGCCGTCTTTTGGGGCTATGTGGGGATGGGGGCTTTCCAGGGCCCTGTCGCACGGGCAGAGCTCTTCATGAGTCTGTTGCTGAGCGCTTGCTTGGCGACGTTCTTTTGGTGGCTGCCAATCATCTGGCTTAAACAGCGTTATCAGCAAAGGCTCAAAGCGATTGAACGTGCACTACCATTTTTTTTAGATATGGTTGGGCTCGGTCTAGGTTCGGGGCAAAATTTACAAGCCTCGCTGCAACTGGCGTGCGACCACTTGCACGAGGGGGCTTTAAAGACTGAATGGCTGCAGACTTTGAGCGATATTCGTACCGGCATTGCACGCAGCGAGGCCCTCAGGCAACTGAGCCTGCGTATTGAGTTAGTGGCTGTTCGTCAACTGATCTCGGCGTTGATTCAGGGTGAATCACTGGGGCAGGGTATGGCGAAAATCGTTGAGGTCTACGGCGCACAACAACGGGCACAACGTTTGATGAATGCCGAAAAGCTAGCGCTGCAGGCGCCTGTCAAGATGCTGTTTCCGCTAGCCTTGTTTATTTTTCCGTGCACGTTTTTAGTGCTGGGGTTTCCGGTGATTGTTCAGCTTTTAGGATTGCAGCCGTGACATGGAACCCTGAACTTGCTCTTGAATGATAAAAATCACTGGCGAAAGAAAAAGCCGTGCCATAGGGTTGGTTCTAAGGGGCAGTATGAAGCAACCGATGAGCCAAAGTACGTACTTTTTTTGGAACGGGCAGATACTACTTGGCGACGCCTGCTGGGATTGCTAGGCAAGCGCACGCTCGCACCTACGTATGCGTTGTGGCTACACCCTTGTTCGGGCGTACACACCTTTGGTATGCGATTTTCGATCGGTTTGTTTTTTATCGACAAACACGGCGCCATCGTGAAAACGATTTCTCAGCTTAAACCCAATCGTATTGCTTTATGTTGGCAAGCAAGGTCTGTGGTTGAAACCGCAGCCTTTGAAAGCGACCGAACAGAAGAGATGAAAGTTGCGGTGCGGCAGGCGCTGACTCAGGATTAGTCTGCGGTGCTGCGGGTGTTGACCCAGAGTCAGGATCGCGGTGCTGCAGGCGCTGACTCAGAGTTAGGATCGGGATTAAGCAGGCGTTGACTCTGAGTTAGGCTCGCGATTAAGCGGGCACTGGCTCGGGTTCAGTCTCGACAAACACCGAGGCATAACTTGGATAAAAACTACAGTACAAGATGGCTCCGCCAACAATATTAATGGGCACTTGTACGGTGGCGGCGAGGGTGTTTGGAATGCCGATCCAGACCAACAGACTTAAGGCGCTGTCGATCGCTAAAAATATGGCGAGCCAGCTTAGGCCGTAAACCAAAAATACCCATTTGTTACGCCAGCAGGCGATCCCACTAAAAAACAGCGCACGTGAGATGCTGATTTGATGCCACGCTACGAGCACGGGTGCATACCAAAAAATCGCCGCCATCAGCATGTAAAACACAGCAAAGATGATCATCGGCGTACGGACGGCGGCGAGCAGTGGCGAAAGATTATTGGCGTCGGTTAAAGATTTGAGTGCCTCTGTGACCTCTGCAGCAAAGGGCATAAAAGCGATCAGGCCTAACAGCAGGCAAATGACCAGATAAAGCGAACCCATGGCGAGTAGTTTTTTGAAGACGCCACTCGGTTTCAGCGGCTCAAGCCACATGCTCAGTAGCATCTTGTGCCCTGCGGCCGCGTGGCGTCCCGCAGAAAGGGTCACGACGGTCACAGCCGGCATCAGCACCACAAATAAGATGGGACCGATGGGTGGGGTGATACTGGCCACCATCAACAGCAAGCTAATGAACATTGCCCACGAAAAAAATGCGAGAGGCTGGGTGCGGAACAAGGCCCAACCGTCGCTAACCCAGCGCCAGCCCGATAAGGCGTTTAGAGCAACAGCTTGCATCAGTCTTCCTTTGGTAAATCGGGGATCAGGCCGACCGTTCTGTGTTGAAGTACGCGTTCAAAGTGAGTGGGGTCGTGCGGCTTAAGCGTTTGTGCAGAACGTGGCAAATAAAAATCGTACAAACGTGAAATCCAGAAGCGTAGGGCCGCGGCACGCAGCACCGCGGGCCAAAGGCGATGTTCAGCCTCAGTGAAAGGGCGCAGGCTTGCGTAAGCCTTTAACCAGGCGTTGACGTGCTCGGGTTTAAAGGTACCGGTTGCTAAGTCAATGCACCAATCGTTGACACTGACGGCAACGTCAAAGAGCCAGGTGTCACAGCCAGCAAAATAAAAATCGATGAAGCCGCCCATTTGAGGCTCGGAATGGGTGCCTGCAAATAAAACGTTATCTCTGAAAAGATCACAATGTGAGGGGCCGAAAGGCAGTTGTTTGTAATCTGGCGTGAGCGCCATCGCGCGCTGCTCGGCCAAGGTTTGCGTTAACAGTTGTGCCAGTTCAGGCGTCAGGTAAGGAAGCACCACTGGCGCGGTTTGTTCCCACCATGCGAGGCCACGCAAATTAGGCTGGCTCAGGCTGAAGTCTTTGGCCGCGAGATGTGCTTGGGCTAAAGTCTTGCCGGCAAGGGTGCAGTGTGCGATGGTGGGCGCGGGTTCATAACCACCGGGGAGTCGGTTGACGATCGCAGCGGGTTTATGCAATAAGGTCGACAGCCGTGCGCCATCTTGGCGCGTTTGTGGCTGCGGCACGGGCACGCCGCGTTGCGCCAAATGATGCATCAGTTCAATATAAAAGGGCAACTGTTCGGCCGTGAGCACTTCAAACACGGTCAAGACGTACTCACCCTGTGTGGTAGTTAGAAAAAAGTTGCTGTTTTCAATACCAGCTGCGATCCCCCGCAGCGCGACGAAATCACCTAAGGCGTATTGCTTAAGTAGGGCGCGTGCGTCAGCGTCACAGACATTCGTAAAAACAGCCATAAAAAATCACACAGAGTTAAAACTTGTAAGGTTGTTTGCGCCAGCAAAGTGCTAGACGCAAAGTCAGAGGGTGAAGTTTAGCAAGAAGTACGCAAATCCTCTTGGAGAGGAGGGTTCACAGAGCCAGCGTCTGAGGTAAAAACACTCGCAGACACCACGGTAAGCGTAAAATCGCCACTTTCTTGCTCGGGCGTTTTGTGGGAGATGCCGAATGCTCCGCTTCAATGCACAACTGTTTACTGGCGTGATTGATGATTAACCTCGGTGCCCGACCTCTTGCTGCAATTCAATGAAATAGATGTTTTTGTAATTAGCTTGAGTGCCCGATCTTTTGGTGCGATTCAATGAAATGGATGTTTTTGTCTAAATATGCGTAGTTCGACTGACGTTCAGCAGCCTGTCGCCTCAGAGGCTGCTCAGAGCTGGAAGCTCTGTGTGGCCCCTATGATCGATGTCACAGACCGGCATTGTCGGTATTTTCATCGCTTACTCGCGCCTCGGGCGCGCCTGTACACCGAAATGATCACAACGGGCGCCTTGTTGCACGGTGATGCGCAGCGTCATCTCGACTTTCATGAGCAAGAACACCCCGTTGCGTTGCAGCTAGGTGGTAGCGAGCCCGACGCGTTGGTTGCCGCCGCAAAGCTTGGTGCTCAGTGGGGCTACGACGAGATCAATTTAAATTGTGGTTGCCCCTCTGAGCGGGTGCAAAAAGGCGCGTTTGGTGCTTGTTTGATGGCCGAGCCTAAGTTGGTCGCCGATTGCATCAAAGCGATGCAAGATGTTGTAAGTGTGCCTGTGACGGTCAAGCATCGCATGGGCTTAGATAAAAACGAGTCTTATGATTTTGTGCGTGACTTTGTCGGAACCATCTACGATACGGGCTGCAGAGTCTTTATTATTCATGCACGTAATGCGGTGCTGAAAGGCTTATCGCCTAAAGATAACCGCGAAGTGCCACCGCTCAGGTACGACGAGGCGGCTCGGCTCAAACAGGATTTTCCGGATGCGGTGATGGTATTGAACGGCGGGCTGATTACCTTGGCTGACTGTGAGGCCGTTTTACCTCAGTTTGATGGCGTGATGTTGGGACGCTCGCCCTGGCATGACCCCTCGGTGTTGTCGCGGCTTTCGCAGGCTTGGTGGCCACAGTTGCCAGTCAAGACAGAGGCAGAAGTAATTGAAGCGCTTGTGCAGTACGCGGCTCAACAGATCGCTGCAAAGGTGCCTTTGCGTATCGTTGTGAGGCCGATTCTCGGCTTATTTAACGGGCGCTCGAACTCACGTATTTGGCGACGGATGTTGTCAGACACGAAACTCCTTAGGCAGGAAGATCCCGAACTCATCCGCTTGGCATGGCAGCAGGTGGGTGGCGACGCTACCCAGCGTTAGCAGTAGGGCACACCTAGGCGTGATGCGACCAACGCAGCTTAGCGCGTTGTTGAGGGATCTTTGTCGTCAGGCCAGTCGCGGATATAGGCTTTGAGCATCGAGTTTTCGAATTTTTGCGCAGCCGCAATCGCTTGGGCCATGTCATAAAATGAAATCACCCCCAGCAACATTTCGCCATCCATTACCGGAACGTAACGCGAGTGGTGTTCAAGCATCAGGCGTTGCACCTCGGTGGCCAACGTTTCTGGGCTGACGCTCACGGGATGTTGCTCCATCAAGTCACCGATCATGACTGCGCCAATAGTGCCCTGGTGCTTGCTGAGATAACGAATGATTTCGCGAAAAGTGAGCATGCCCACAAGTTGCCCACGCTGCATGATCACCAACGAGCCGATGTCGTGCGTGCTCATGGTCTCGAGGGCTTGGGTCACTAGCGTTTCGGGCGTGGCGGTAAAAAGGGTGTGGCCCTTCACCTTCAGAACTTCACTGACTTTTAGCATGCTGGTCTCCTGCGCTGCTGCTCACTATTTTAGATTGTAGAGGGTGAGTCAGGGTGCTGTCATGGTGCGCCAATACTTCGGTTAGTGTGACGTCACCTTGCTCTGCAATAAGTTTGCTCAGTGCTTGCGCTAAAAAGGGTTGCTCTGCGAGCCTGATGGATACGCGATCCAGGGCAAGTTGATCCACTAAGGGGCCAAGCGTCGTGCTTTCTGGATCGCAGGCTAAAAGCCAGCGTTCATCTTTTGCGCCTGGCGCCACGGCGACTAAACCCATGCCGGTCAGGCAACCCATCCGCTG
>JBIIWK010000212.1:0-5949 GCA_044338955.1 Burkholderiaceae bacterium | reverse complement strand
AGCCCGAGTAGTTGTTAGGCTGTTTACAACCAATAAAGTTAAACAGATTGCCATCGGGGTCGGCACGACCACTCCAGCTAAGAACATAAGCATCAAAGTCGCCCTTATCGGCCAGGCTCAGTGAGGTGGCAAACTCAGTCGATTGAATTTTGATATTGAACCCTGCTTCTTTGGCCATGGCCTGTACCACCTGCGCGATTTTTTGTGCGTCAGAAGTAGTGGGCGTCATGAGTGTGAAGGTTGGGTTCGTGACGCCCGCTTCTTTTAACAAGGCGCGAGCGCGTACCAGATCGCGCTTGGGCATCGGTACATTTTTTGAATAATAACTGTTGTTTGGAGCGACCCACTGGTTACCAGGTGTGGCTTGGCCGTCCATCGCCACTTGCACGATGCCTGCGCGATCAAGTGAAAGTTCGAAAGCTTCGCGTACCTTGGCCGATTGACCAAGTGGTTGACTTTGCGCGCGCTCGCTCTTGGCTGTGTTGATAGTGATGCCTTGATAGCCTATTTCGGTGATCTTGCTGAACTTGAGTCTTGCATCTTTTTGAATCGAGGCAATATCGCTTGAGGCGGCACGCTCAATAAAATCAAATTGCCCCGAACGCAAGTTGGCTAAACGTACGGTGGCGTCGGTAATCGGTGTATAGATCACCTTATCAAAATGTACGGCATCTTTGTTCCAGTAAGCACCGAAACGTTCAAGCGTGATGCGATCTTGTGCGACACGATCTGTGAATTTAAACGGGCCTGAACAAACCGGACTATTGCTAAATTTTTCGCCGAGTGCCTGCGCGGCCTTGGGTGATACCATCATGCCGGCTCGATCAGCCAATACGGCCAGCAAGGGTGCAAACGGTGCGCTCAGATTCAAGCGAACAGTACTGGCATCGATCACATCAATTGAAGTCACCGGGCGCAGTTCACCCGAGCGGCTTGAGCCTTTTAGAGTCTTGTGGCGTTCGAGGTTGTATTTGACGGCCTCGGCGTCCATTTTTTCGCCATCATGAAACGTCACGCCTGCGCGTAGCTTGAGCGTGAGCGTTTTGCTATCGGCTGACCATTCGTAGCTGGTTGCCAACTGCGGCACGATATTGAGCTTTTCATCAATGTCAAAGAGCTTGTCGCATAACGACATAAATACTAAGCGCCCAACAAACGACCTTGCAAGCGTTGGATCAAGCATATCGGGGTCTTCGGCCAGACCGATGCGTAACGTTTGCGCGCTTGCCACAAGCGGCAAGCAGGCGATTAACGTGGTGGCAAGTAAGTTTCGGTATCTTAATTTCATGAGATTTCCTTTCAAAATATATTGGTGGCGAGTCGCTGTTGCATCCAACCTAAGGCGTTTGGTATTCACCGCCTTATTTGCAATATCAACTTTTAATAAGACACTATTCAATCATTCGACGTTGACTTCAAAAACTCAGCTAAGACTTTAACGTTGTTTGCCTGGTGTGTGATGCCTTGGCAATTTTCTACCATTTAATCGGCATCGGTTTTAACCTTTGTCTGAAAAGCAGACTGCAAGCGTTGCAGGCGCAGGCGTGAGGGTGTTGCAGTCGGTAGTGATTGCTGGGTCATGGCCGCCATGTTTAACGGAAAATGACAGGCCACCGCATGCTCGCGATCACCCGTCAGGATCGGTGTCACCTGACTGCACTTGTCTTGCGCATAGGGGCAGCGCGTGTGTAGATGGCATCCTGAAGGCGGCTTGAGCGGGCTGGGTACATCGCCGGTTAACAGGACGCCCTGCCGGGTAACCGTTGGATCAGGTAGCGGGATGGCTTGCATGAGTGCATGCGTGTAAGGATGCGCAGGTGCGGCGAAGAGGCGCTTTTTGTCGCCAATTTCAACGATGCGCCCCAAGTACATGACGGCGACGCGTGTCGCGATATGTTTCACGACAGCTAAGTCGTGCGCAATAAACAGGTACGACAAACCGAACTGCTGTTGTAAATCTTGCAGTAGATTGATCACTTGCGCTTGCACCGAAACATCCAGCGCTGAGACAGCCTCGTCACAGACGATCAGCTTGGGCTCAACCGCCAAGGCACGCGCGATGCCGACGCGCTGGCGCTGTCCGCCCGAAAACTCGTGCGCGTAGCGTTGTGCGTGTTCTGGTCTTAAACCGACGGTGCGCAGTAACTCGGCCACTCGGGCCGTTTCACGGCCGACGTGCAGGCCATGTACCTTAAGCGGTTCGGCGAGCATCTGACCAATGGTCATGCGCGGATTTAACGACGAATACGGATCTTGAAAGATCAATTGCATATTGCGCCGTTCACCGCGTAACGCCTTCGTATTTAAAGCACGCAGGTCTTTGTTGTCAAAGTGCAAACTGCCACCGGTTGGTTCAAGCAAGCGCAGCAGCAAGCGTCCCAGAGTTGATTTGCCACAGCCCGATTCGCCGACAAGGCCGAGGATTTCACCCTGCTCGAGTGTGAGGTCAACGCCATCGACCGCACGAACATAATCCTGAACACGACCAAAAAATCCCCGACGTACCGGAAAATGCTTTTCTAGGCCTCTGGCCTGCAGCAGCGGCGTTGCTGGTGACCGAGTTGAGAGGGTCATGCGTTAGCCTTAACAGCGGTGCCGATCAAGAGTTCGTCAGCCTCAAGCGGCGCGCGCAGGCATGCTGAAAAATGTGCACCGCCCACCTCGCGCAGTTCGGGCACTTGGTTTGAGCACGCAGGTTGCGCGAAAGGGCAACGTGGCGCAAAGCTGCAACCCGCAAGCGGTTGTGCCGGACTTGGGACCTGACCTTCAATGGACACCAACCGGGTTTGTTCGAGATCCAGACGTGGAATCGCACCTAGTAAGCCAATCGTGTATGGGTGTTGTGGCATGTCAAATAAAGCCTGCACCGGTGCGCGTTCAACCACACGGCCCGCGTACATCACGATGACTTCGTCTGCAACCTCCGCGACTACGCCCAAATCGTGTGTGATTAAAACAATAGCTGTACCGGTCTCTTGTTGGAGTGCACGCATCAGTTCAAGGATTTGCGCTTGAATGGTGACATCTAACGCTGTAGTGGGTTCGTCTGCAATCAGCACGCGTGGCTCGCAGACTAGTGCCATAGCGATCATGACACGCTGGCGCATGCCGCCGCTCAGTTTGTGTGGAAACTCATCGAGGCGTTGTTCGGGCGATGGGATGCGCACCTTACGCAAAATCTCGATGGCCTTTTCGCGCGCCTGGGTTCTGCTGAGTTTGCGGTGCTTGACCAAGCCTTCAATAATTTGCTCGCCCACGGTATAACTTGGGTTGAGTGAGGTCATGGGCTCTTGAAAGATCATCGACATGCCGTTACCGCGCAAATCTTGCAGCACACGTTCGGGCGCACCCACGAGTTCTTGCCCTTCAAAACAAATCGATCCTTGTTGAATGCGCCCTGCAGGCTTGGCTAGCAGACCCATGATGGATAACGCGGTGACGCTTTTGCCACAGCCGGATTCGCCAACGATCGCAAGTGTGCGAGCGGCATGCACGCTAAAACTTACGTCGTTGACGATCGTCACCTCGCCTTCGTCGGTGACGAAGCTGGTTTTTAAATTTGAAACTTCGAGCAGTGCACTCACCTACGCGCCTTTCATTCGAGCAAGGTACTGTTCAATGTGCGCGTCGATTTCACTGCGTTCAGTGATGCCCGACGGTCGCTCGCGCGTGGGTAAACATTCAAGAAAAGGTTGAAAGCGCTCAAGGCTTTTGTCATACAAACGCCTGAGTTCGACGAAGGGTTCTGCGTGATCATCTACCCGCAAATCGAGCTGTAAGTAATCTTCATCGTTATGAACTTTGAGCGCGGCAGCCTGTTTGCCACGCTTATCACCCCCGGCAGCCTGGCCTGCGTCGAGTGCCGCGAGTAGGCGTTCGCCCATCGGCTTGCCACGCGTGTCTTTGAAAGCCTGTGCCGTGTGTTCAATGACCTTGGGGCCTGCGAGCATATTGCCCGCGACGCTGAATCCGTTTTCAAGCAGGTGACCGCACCAGTCGACACAGGCTGAGCCGGTGTGTGCAGCAGGCAAACCCTTAAAAGGCAAAATGTGTAGCTGCCTTTGATCGCGCCCTTGATCGCTGGCAATTAGTTTTGCAATTGTTTGCTCGGGCGAAAACTGTTGTGCGAGGAAATCTAATCCGGCGGGCCCATAGAGCGGATTTAGCAGCGCTTGGCTCGAGAGCGCACCCACACCGCGTCGGCTATGCACGCAAAGAGAGCCTACGGCAAAGAAGCGACTCGCGATCGCCATGCCGAAATATCCCGATTCGTCACGGGCTAAGATCGACCAGGTCATTGAAATTCTCTTTTCTTCATACGGGTAAGGCTATCACGAGACGACGCCAAGAGGGAGTAGCCGTCGAACACTGAAGCAATTTATGTGCCAGACTGAGGCTGATCAATAACGATTCTAGCCAATGCTGACCCGAAGGTCGCAGCTCTTACCCTAGGCACACGCTGCAGGCTTGCGGCGAATAATAAAGTAGGAAAAGTCCCGCTGCAGCCCACCAAGTACTAAGATCAGTTGTTCAAACGCTGCGCGACGCACAAACGCTATTTTTTGAGGCTCTGATGACGGATTCAATTGATACCTCTAGACGCGCCATTACTTTTGGCTTGGCAACGGCGCTTTTAACTCCCGCCGCTGCGATGGCGCAGACGACTGCCCTTGGTAAAACTGGGGCGACCGCGCCCGTGTCAGGCTCCCTGACCGCAGAGGCAAAGGCGTATTTCACTGAGCAAGAGCCTTTTTTTAAACAGTTCGCGCAAGAGTTCACCCTTGATCCGAACGTTGTGTATTTCATGGCGGCGCAAAAAGGCTCGATGCCAAAAAGGGTGCTGGCACACTTTAAAGACGGGCTTGATCAAGGCGCGCGCGATCCGTTTCCGGTATACGTTGAGCCCTCGGCCAAGACACGTGCGAAGATTGCCAGGTGCTATGGCACAACGCCTGATCAGATCGCCATTACGCGCAACACGACCGATGCGTTGTCACTGATCTTCAATGGCATCGACTGGAAACCCGGTGATGAGTTGCTGATGACCCCGCTTGAGCACCCCACAGGCATCACCTTAGCGCTACGTACTGCAGCGCGTTACGGTGTTGTCATTAAGCAGTGGGGCGTACCCGTACACGCTAACGCAACCGTTGACGAAGTTGTGGCTGCGCTTGAGCGGCAAGTGGTGCCAGGCAAAACGAAAGCTATTTTCTTTTCGTCACCATTGTGGCCAATTGGCCAGCGCCTACCTGAACGCCGCATTGCTCAGTTAGCTCAAAAAGCCGGCGCCATTACCATCGTTGATGGCGCGCATTACAACGGCATGTTTGATCCGCAGCTTGACGAAAGCGGAATCGATTTTTTTGCCCTGTGCGGACATAAGTGGCAATGTGGACCCGGCGGGACAGGTGCCCTGTATATTCGTAACAAGAAACTCGCTTCAAACGGTACCGACTTGCCTAAGTTCTTTATTAGTCGCTCGCAGTCTCGTAACGTGCCGTTTGATGGCTCGCGTGGCGACTGGGATATCGGCGAGGCCTTATCCATGTATGGCTTTCCTGAGTCAGCCGACTGGCGTGCGTTAGGTGAGGCGTGTGAGTTATGGGATCAGATGGGTCGCAAGCGAATCGAAACCTGGCACTTGCGCCTGGGCGATTATTTTCGTGACCAGCTTGTCTCGGCCTTTGGTGAGACCGCAGTGTTGGGGGCTCAACGCGATCCTGCACTGAAATCCGGCATCATCGCATTTAATCCGTTTCCAACACAGCAGCAACGCTGGGATGAGAAGTTGAATATCGAGTTTCGTGCCCGTATCCTGAAAGAATATGGTTTTAGGATTTCGGGGCTAGGGGTTGGTAATAACGGTTTGACGCGTAAACCTGACCCAGAAACTGCGAAGTTTCCTTCTGGGACAATTCCAAATCGCGACCCACTAACGTTGGCGCCTGC
>JBIIWK010000098.1:0-10802 GCA_044338955.1 Burkholderiaceae bacterium | reverse complement strand
TGGCGTTGGCGGTGACCGCGGTGGTGTCTGCTGCGATGGCCTGGTTTTTGTTTCGGACCTTACCGGGCAAAGCGCTACGCGCGGCGACGATGAATCGCGAGGCGATTCAAATCGTCGGCGTCAACATCGAACGCTTATCCGCCTTTGCGTTTGCACTGACCTTCGGTATTGCTGGTGTGACGGGTGTATTGATTGCCTTAGTATTCCCAGCCTTTGGACCTTTCTCGGGTGCTGAATACACGATCATCGGCTTTATTGTGATTGTGTTGGGCGGCTTGGGTAATCCGATGGGCGCCTTGATTGCCGGAATCTTCTACGGCATTGCCGAGCAAATGGCGACGGTATTTTTGGCACAGGCGCTTGCGCAGATTGTCGGCTTCGGTATGCTGGTTGTGACGATCTTGGTTCGGCCGACCGGCTTATTTGGCTTCAGGGTGCTGAGATGACGGCCCTGATCGAAGTTTCAAATCTGACCAAACGCTTTGGTGGTTTGACAGCGCTTGATGGCGTGAGTCTGTCTGCGAGTGCAGGCCAAGTGTTAGGGATCATTGGTGTAAACGGTGCCGGTAAGACGACGCTCATGAACTGTATCTGCGGGCTCTATGTGCCCGATAGTGGTACGGTACGCATCGACGGCCATAACACCACCGGCCGACCCTCACACGAGGTGGCGCAGCGAGGCATTGGTCGTACGTTTCAGATTCCACGCGTGTTTAAAAAAATGTCGCTCATCGATAATCTGATGGTGCCGGTGCTGTCATGGCCGCAGTCAGATACAGAGTTAATGTCTAAGGCCGAGACCATACTTGAACAGTTCAAGCTCATCGACCTGAGGCACAACTTTGCCGAAGAGCTTTCGGGCGGGCAACAGAAGCTGCTTGAGATGGCGCGTATGTTGATGCCTGATCCTCGCGTGGTGATGCTGGATGAACCCTTCGCCGGTGTTCATCCTGATTTGTGCACCTTCATGATCGAGCGCATCAGTGATATGGCAGGGCAAGGTAAGGCGGTGCTGTTAATTAGTCACGACCTGACGTCTATTTACCGTCTGTCTAATCACCTCATCGCCATGAACCAAGGCCAGGTGATCGCGCAAGGCGGTGTGCAAGACATTCGCAGCAACCCTGACGTGATCGAGGCATATCTTGGCCATTGAAACAGTTTCAACTTTACATGCGCCCATGCCCGCGATGGCATTGCACAATGTCGATGTGGCGTATCACGGCGATATCAGAATTTTGCAAGACCTCAGTTTGCGTGTTGAACAAGGCGGCATTACCGGTGTGATTGGCCCCAACGGAGCGGGTAAGTCGACCGCCCTGCGTACTTTGTTTGGCTTGCTTAAGCCTGTGAAAGGTGATGTGTATGTAGGCGGCAAGTGCGTGACCGGTATCGCACCTTGGTCCTTTATTTCGCATGGTGTGGCCATGGTGCCGCAAAGTCGTAGTCTATTTAACGAATTGAGCGTTGACGACAATTTGCGACTGGCCTGCTGGACGTTTCGTGGTGATAAAGTGCGTGTCGAACAAGCGCTTGAGCGTGCCTACAGTCGGTTTCCAATGCTAAAAGATAAGCGTAACCAGATGGCCGGTGCGATGAGCGGCGGCCAGCAACGATTTCTAGAACTCGGTCGTGCACTGGTATTGGATCCCAAGGTGTTGCTGCTCGACGAACCCACGGCGATGGTGGCGCCTAAATTGAGCGCCGAGATCTATGACTTTATTGCTGGGTTACCCGCCCAAGGCATTTCGGTATTGCTAATTGATCAGAATGTGCGTCAATGTGTCAGAGTGTCGACACACGTTTATGTACTTGAGTTAGGTCGTAACAAAGTCAGTGGCAGTGTGCAGGATTTCGCGCAAGACCATACGTTGCGGGATTTAATCGCGCAATGGGTGGATTACAAAATCGATTCTTAAGCCCTTAAGGAGACTTACATGTTCAAACGTGAATTGTTAAAGGCCATTCTGGCTGCAAGTGTGTTGTCTTTACCTGCTGCACAAGCGTATGCGCAGGCAGATAAGCCGATTCGTATTGGTATGACAGTTTCGTCAAGTGGCACGTTCGCCTTGGCAGCGCAGTCTGGCCAGCGCGGTGTTGAGATTTGGATTGATGATGTGAATGCGCGCGGTGGCATCGACATTGGTGGCGTCAAACGCAAGCTCGAGTTGGTCAAGCTTGATGATCGTAGTGATAAAACGATTATTCCTAAAGTGTACGAAACCTTAATCAAAGAAGAAAAGTGTGACTTCTTGTTCGGGCCTTTTGGCTCGACGCTGACCAGTGCGGCAGCGAGTACGACCGAAACGAACAACAAGATGATGATTATTTGGTCAGCCTCTGCTGATTCAATTTACGCGCAAGGCTTTAAGTCGATTGTGTCGGCCACGCAGATTGCCGGCACACTACTGGGTCAAAATGGCGTGCGTGCCTTGCACGCGATGGGCGTCAAAAAGATTGCGTTTGCCTACCTTGATGAGCCGTTTCCGGCCTCTTTGACTCAAGGCGCTGTGGCCTTGGCAAAAGAGCTTGGCATGGAAGTCACTCAAAATGAGAAATTTGCCAAAGGCACCAAAGATTTCAACATCATGATTCAGAAAGCCAAGGCCAGTGGTGCCGAGGCGTTTTACCCCACGGCTTACGAAGGTGACCAGATGATCATCGCGCGTCAGTTGCGCGAAACCAATGCGTTATTTAAAGCCGTCTATTTTGTCTATGCCTCGCAACCGCAGTTTTTACAGCAATCCGGTAAGGATGGCTTATATGCCTTAAGCCAAACGCTCTTGCACGAAAAAATTAACTGGAAGGTTACGCATGGTTTGAATCGCGAACAAATGACGGCGCGCTACGCAAAATTGTTTCCGAACGCCCAATATGCACCTGATTTTCAGACTGCTTTAGCTTACGGCGCAGGCGTAGTTGCAGAAGAGATGATTAAGAAGGCGCAGTCTTTAGATGCGGCAAAACTTAAGCAAGCGGCGCTTGACCTGAACGATAAGATCGTGACCATGACTGGCGAGTATAAAATCGACAATACGGGTAAACAGTTCAAAAACGAATTTGCCATTATGCAAAACATGCCGACAGGCCCAGAAGTGGTTTACCCGCCAGCTGTGGCAACAGCAAAAGGTGTGTACCCAGCGCCTGCGTTTAACGCACGGTAAACGTGCGAGGGTTTTAGCCTAAGCTTGGTGGCGTGGCGCTCGTTAAGGGCACACGTTCTAGTCTCAGTCAGATACCGCGGCCTTGCTCTTAGCAAGCGCCGCGGTTTTTTTAGTAGGCGATACTTCGCCTGTTCAGTGCGTAGTGGCTGCGATAATCGAGCTACGGTTCAGTGCGTGGTGGTTGTTATTTTTTTTTGAGCAACGGTCCGATGCGTAGTGGACACTATTTTTTTAACAACTTCGCCACAGCCGCCTGCGCTTCTTCTGACTGCAGGCGTTCTGAAAATAACTCAAACTCATACTTTAGCGTTTCATGCAGCATGGGGCGTTGCGAATGTTTCATCATGCGCTTTGATAGCTGCAAGGCCTGCGGGGGTAGGGCGGCTAATTCGTCACCCAGCGCTTGGGCGATTGCCAGAGCTTGCCCGGCGTGCGTGATCTGGGTAATAAACCCAGCATCAAACGCCTCTTGTGCGTCAAAGGTTTTGCCACGTAGCAACCAGTCTGACGCGCGTCGTGCGCCAACAATTTGCGCGAGTAAGACGCTTGACGCACCTTCAGGGCAAAGCCCAAGTGCCACAAACGGGATCGTGAATAATGCATTGTCCGCCGCACAAATAAAATCACAGTGTTGCAGCATCGTCACGCCGATCCCGATGGCACGCCCTTCAACAGCCGCAATGATCGGCAAATCGCAATCAATCAAGCTGCGCAACAAAATGATGCCACCGCTTTCGCCCGAGGTACGCGGTTTTTGAAAATCTTTTAGGTCATTACCTGCCGTGAAATAGTTGCTTGCACCCGTTATTACGATGGCACGGCAGTCTTTGCTGGCGCTCGCCGCGCGGATATGCTCAGCCAAGGCAAGGTAGGTGGCTACGTCAAGCGCGTTACGACGCTCTGGGCGATTGATCGTCAGCGTAAGTACGCCATTACTTTCGTGCGTTAAAACTGTAGCGTTCATTGGCTAATCCTGAAAAAAGGGTCAAGCTCTGTGATCTCAGAGCTTGACCCTTCTTTTTACCTCAACTTAGCATCTCGCGCTGCTGAGCGCGTTGCTAAGATTCAACTTAATCGCGGCTGCCGCTTGTGAAGCCTAAAATGGCAAGCAGATTGGCAAACACGTTGTACACGTCTAAGTAGATGGCAAGCGTTGCCGACACGTAGTTCGTTTCGCCACCGTTGACCACACGTTGCAGATCAATCAGCATAAAGGCTGAGAAGATCACAATCGCTACCACCGAAATGGTCAGCATCAGTGCAGGCAATTGCAAGAAGATGTTGCCGACGCTGGCAAGAATCAAGATCACCACGCCGACGAACATAAACTTGCTAAGACCCGACAGGTCACGTTTGATCGACGTGGCCAGTGTGGCCATCGTGCCAAAGACGGCTGCTGTACCACCAAAAGCAAACATCACCAGTTGTGTGCCGTTGCTCATGCCCAGCACGTGGCCCAGCAGGCGCGACAGCATCATGCCCATAAAGAACGTAAAGAGCAGCAGCAGGCCCACGCCTAAGGAGTTCTCTTTGTTCTTGTCAATCGCATACATCAAGCCAAAAGCGCCAGCCAAAAAGATGATCATCGAGATGAACGGGCTAGTGGCCATCACTTTATTGATGCCGCTGTACATACCAAAGGCGGCACCTAGTACAGTTGGGATCAGCGAAATCGCGAGCAACCAATAAGTGTTGCGCAGCACACGGTTACGCACAGCAACGTCGGCGACGTCACTATATTGACCGGGGTTTAAAGAAGGACGATATTCAGACATAATTAGCTCCTGTCACTGAATTGAACTCAGGCTATTTAACCTTAGCCATGAGTCTATGACCGAAAGCATACCTGACAGTTCCCTGAATGGCTAGATTTCCTACAAATTGTGGTGTTTTTTGCAACGCGAGTGTCATTTATATCGCTCGTGCAGGTGACATTTTGTAGCGAGTTGCTAAAAACAACTGAAACGCGCGCTCAGCTAAACCTGTTGTCAGGCCAAACGGTGCGCTTTAAGTTCGTGCCCCGCGGCTTTATATTGCGCCCAACGTGCGCGCGCCGCAGCCTTGTCATCTTCGTCTTCTGACACAATTTCAAGTACGCGGGCGGTGTTGCCAAGCGCGGGCGGGCAGTGTTCGTCAAGATTAAGAAGCCACGCGCCGGCGGGTGCACGCGCTAAGGCTTGCTCTAGGTCGCTTGCAATCAACCAAATGGGTGTTTGCTCGGCCAACGGGTCGGTTGCCATGACGTGCGGCACAAAAGCCGTGGGTTCAACCGCCCACAGTTTTGTGTCGTAGGCGTTTAACCGCTTCGCATCGCTGCAATAAACCAGTAATTTGTGGCCCGCAAGGTATTGCTTGAGCGTGGTCTGACACGCTTGTGCGATTTTTTCAGTCGCGCCAAAAGCAAAGTCAATGCGGGCCATGTTGAACCTAAGCCTGATTGATCAGATATTGCAGCAGCATAGGCACCGGGCGACCCGTTGAGCCTTTTTCGCCGCCGCCACGCCACGCCGTGCCTGCAATATCCAAGTGTGCCCAGGGGTATGCCTTGGCAAAACGCGCTAAAAAGCAAGCCGCCGTCACCGCGCCGCCGGGTTGTCCACCAATATTGGCCATGTCAGCAAAGTTTGATTTCAGCTGCTCTTGGTAGGCATCATCAAGCGGTAAGCGCCAAGCCGTATCCATCGATTGCTTGCCCGCAGCCAATAAGGCCTCAGCCAAGGCATCGTTGCTCGCGAACAGGCCAGTATTGACCTTGCCTAGCGCGACCACGCAGGCACCCGTTAAGGTTGCGATGTCCACCACGGCTGAGGGTTTAAAACGCTCGGCATAGGTGAGGGCATCGCACAAAATTAAGCGGCCTTCTGCATCGGTATTGAGGATTTCAATGGTCTGGCCGGACATGCTGGTGACCACATCGCCCGGTTTATTCGCTGTGCTGCTTGGCATGTTTTCGCAGGTGGGGATCAAACCAATAATTTCGCCTGGTAAACCGATTTCGGCGACCGCGCGTAAGGTGCCTAAGACGCTTGCCGCGCCACACATATCAAACTTCATTTCGTCCATGGTGGCGGCCGGCTTGATCGAGATACCACCCGAGTCAAACGTAATGCCTTTACCGACCAAAACGATCGGCCCTGCTGGGGCTTTCGCGCCACGCTTTGCTGCAACCGCTTTGCCTTTGTAATGCAAAACGATAAAGCGAGGTTGCTCGGCCGAACCGCGTGCAACCGACAAAAATGAACCCATTTTTAGCGCTTCGATTTGTTTGCGATCAAGTACCTTGACGCTGATGCTTTTGAACTGCTTACCTAAGGCCTTTGCCTCTTCGCCTAAGTAGGTGGGGGTGCAGATATTGCCCGGCAAATTGCCCAACGTACGGGCCAACGACATGCCGTGGGCCAGCGCGCCGCCTTCAGTCAAGCCAAGCGTGGCCACCGCGCGCTCGGCTGCGTTTGCTAACTGAAGCGTCAGCTTTTTAAGCTTTGGGCGGGCGTTGAGATCAGGTTTGCCAAAGCTGGCATCGTAGTGGTAAGTGGCCTCGCCGCAAGCCGCGGCGGCAGAGCGTGCGCGATCGCGTACTGGCGCTGCCGGGCAGTCAATCGCGGCCAGCGTTGAAGTCGCTTCAGTCAGACGCGCTTGTACACAATACGCAGCAAATGCTTGCTCGGCGCGCGCATGCGTGCGCGGTGTGTATTCGGCCTGTTTGCCGAGCCCGACTAAGACGATGCGGGTTGCAGCGACACCCTCAAGGTTGCGCAAGACTAAGGTTGAACCCGCACGGGCGGTGAACTCTGCTTTGATGACCGCGCGCACGGCACCGTTGCTGGCACGATCAATGGCATCGGCGGCAACACTTAATACACCCTCGGTAAAAACACCGACAGCGATCGCAGGCGTTTTAGTTTGATGTGGGCTAGCTGAAATGCTGATGCTGAAATCCATGTGGGCAACCTGTGCGGGTGAAAGAGTTAGTTGAATTATCTCGCAAGTTTTAAATGCGATAGAAGCTTATTCTAAAAAGTTATTTAAAATCGCTATCTATATTACTTATAATCGCGTTTTGTTTGTTGCGACGCCGCTGTTGCACCAGCCTGCTCAAACGCTCGACCTTGGTGTTTGTACGTTTATTTGAAGTGATTCTGCTGGCTTGCGCTTGCATCTAAACGCCCAACCAAGGCAACCCTTTGTCTGTTTGACGATTTTTCAACCGCGCTTGCGCTTAAGTAGCGCGGTTTCACGAGGCCACCATGAATTTGCAACAGTTTCGCTTTGTTCGGGAAACCATCCGCCGTAACTTCAACCTGACTGAAGCCGCACGTAGTCTATTCACCTCGCAGCCAGGGGTCAGCAAGGCGATTCTGGAGTTTGAAGACGAACTGGGTGTGCAGATTTTTGAGCGACACGGCAAGCGCATTAAAGGGCTAACCAAGCCCGGCACAGCGGTGGCACAGGTCGTCGAACGCATCATGCGAGAGGTCGATAATCTCAAAAAAGTCAGCGACGAATTTGCGCAACGCGACGAGGGCAGCCTAGTGATCGCGTGTACGCATACGCAGGCGCGTTACGTGCTGCCTAAAATTATCCCCGCGTTTCGTAAGCAGTTTCCCAAAGTGCACTTATCGCTGGCCGAGGGCAGCCCGCCGCAGTTGGCCCAGATGGTCTTGCACGAGCAGGCCGATCTGGCCATCGCCACCGAGTCGCTGGCACTCACCCCAGGGCTTGAGACGCTGCCCTGCTACACCTGGGAGCACACCGTGGTGGTGCGCCCCGAGCATCCTTTGGCAATACTTTCGCATAAAAAGGATTTTGCTCTGACCCTTGAAGATGTCGCGCGCTACCCCGTGGTGACCTACGATCGCGCTTTTTCAGGGCGCCGCTCGGTTGACCGCGCGTTTGAGGCAAAAGGGCTTCGCCCAGATATTGTTCTTGAGGCGATTGATGCTGACGTCATCAAAACCTATGTCGATGTTGGCTTAGGGATCGGGATTATCGCAGGCGTCGCCTACGAGCCGTTGCGTGACACCAACTTGGTTAGCATCCCTGCTGGGCATCTTTTTGGATTGCAAACAACCCGAATTGCGCTGAAATCAGGCGTCTTTTTGCGCGACTATGTGTATACCTTAATCGCGATGCTCACACCTGATCTGAGCGAAAGTGAAATCCGCGAACGCGTTGAAAGTAAACAAGAAAAATAATTTTCAACCAAATTAAAAAAATTAAATCTCCGGATATAAGTAAAATAATTTTAGTCTTTTAATGAGAATACGTATTATTCCGCTTGTTTTATAAATAAGAATCATTATCATCTAGGCTGTTCACCTTTTTTAATTGGAGCAGCTATGAACCCATTTTTAAGCGCAGTCGTGGTCGGTGCCGACCGTCTAGGCAACATCCCTAATCTTTTGCGCGAACACAATATCGCCATTACGCATCACATTACGGGGCGCGATCCGGCCCATCAAAAAAAGGCACCGCAGATACCCAGTGGCACCCAAGTGGTGATTTTGCTCACTGATTTTTTAGGTCATAACGTCATGAAAACGTTCAGGAACGCTGCCCAAAAGGGCGGCGTGCAGGTGGTAGCTTGTCGCCGCTCTGTTTGCTCAATGCAGCAGGCACTAGAGCAGTGTGGCTTGTGTCAGCAGGGGCCGTGTCAGATTAAGGGGCAGCAACCCCAGAAGTAGAACTTGATCCAAACAGCCGGGCAACAGTCGCTGTAGGGTGCCCGAGCTTGCTCAAACTTGAGGTTGCTAAGGTTTAACGCAGCGCGGGTCGGTTTATAAGCGGCGCGCGCCGTTATAGCGCTTGTTCCAGTACGCCAGATTCATGTTTTCGATTCTTACCACGCCGCCTGCTGCGGGTGAGTGCACAAACTGATCATCGCCTAGGTACACGCCC
This sequence comes from Burkholderiaceae bacterium, assembly GCA_044338955.1. Taxonomy (GTDB): domain Bacteria; phylum Pseudomonadota; class Gammaproteobacteria; order Burkholderiales; family Burkholderiaceae_B; genus Zwartia. The sequence continues at coordinate 1,740 of JBIIWK010000098.1, read as the reverse complement.
ACGTGCGAATAGCGGCGGCCCAAGGTATTAAAAAACACCAAGTCACCCACTTGCAGATCAGGACGCGACACTTCGCTGCCAAATAACGCGATGTCGTAAGAGCGGGGGGGGAGCTTGAGCCCAAGCGATGTCTGCGCCGAATGCAACACCAGACCGCTGCAATCAAAACCGGTTTCAGGTGATTTTCCGCCCCAGCGATACCGAATGCCGAGTTGCGTCAGAGCCTGACGGGCGAGCGGGTGGTTGATGTCACCCACAAGCAAGCCCGCACCATTTTTAGAACGTGCCAAAAAAGAACCAATCGGATCTGCCGAGTTTCTCCAGTCGACCGACGAAGAATTGATGCCAGAGCCCGCGTTGTCACCGGTGCCTGCGCAACCGCTTAAGATGGCCGCAAGCGAGCAGGCCACAGCGAGCAGCGCGAGGCGAACCCATCGGGCGGTGGAGCAAGGCGCAGAGGTGGCAGCAGTGATATCGGACATAATCAGGGCAGGAGCGAGGACTAGACAGGCTGAATGAGACAGCCTCATGCAAGGTTTACCTGTCACAATGTTAGTACAAAAAGCGATCTTAGCCATAAAAAGTACTTTCGAGACCCGATATGAACCCAATTCAGGCAACCCATCAGCGTTCGATTCAACAAAAAGATGTCTTCTGGCGCGAAGAGGCGGCGGGCATCCACTGGGAAACCCCCTTTACTGAGGTGCTGGATTACAGCAAGCCCCCCTTTGCGCGCTGGTTTGTGGGTGGTCGTACAAACTTATGTTTTAACGCAGTCGATCGATGGCTTGATACACAGGCTGATCACCCCGCGTTAATTTGGGTATCAACCGAGGTAGATCAAGAAATCACCTACAGCCGTCGTGACCTCTACCGCGAAGTCAACGCCGTTGCGGCGATGTTGCAGGCCCAAGGCGTCGCGAAGGGCGATCGGGTCTTAATCTATATGCCCATGGTGCCCGAAGCTGTTTTTGCCATGTTGGCCTGCGCCCGGTTAGGTGCGATTCACTCGGTGGTGTTTGGCGGCTTTGCCTCGGTCAATCTGGCGCAGCGTATCGATGATGCCTCACCTAAGGTCATTGTCTGTGCCGACGCAGGCTCACGAGGCGGCAAAGTCACGCCTTATAAGCCTCTGCTGGATAAGGCGATTGCCCTGTCACAGCGCCCGCCTAAAAAAGTGATCGTAGTCGATCGCGGCCTGTATGCCTTTGAGCCCGTAGCAGGTCAAGATCTGGATTATGCAAGCCTGCGTGCCCAGTTTGAAGGGGCCGTCGTGCCCGTGACTTGGCTGGAGTCCTCAGAACCGAGCTACGTTTTATATACATCAGGCACCACAGGTAAACCCAAAGGTGTGCAGCGCGATACCGGCGGTTATGCGGTCGCGCTGGCGTCTTCGATGCACCGTATTTTTAACGGTAAGCCCGGCGATACCTATCTTTGTACCAGCGACATCGGTTGGGTGGTTGGGCATTCATATATTGTGTATGGCCCTTTGATTGGCGGCCAAACTACCGTCTTGTATGAGGGTACCCCCGTTCGCCCCGATGGCGGTATCTTATGGAGCCTGGTCGAGCGCTTCAAAGTCAACACCATGTTTTCGGCGCCAACGGCCATTCGGGTGCTTAAAAAACATGACGAGTCTTTGCTCAAAAAATACGACCTGTCGACCTTGCGTGCGCTGTATCTGGCGGGTGAACCGCTCGATGAACCCACCGCAAAATGGATTTCTGAGGGCTTGGG
>JBIIWK010000152.1:0-7927 GCA_044338955.1 Burkholderiaceae bacterium | reverse complement strand
CGTCCGATTATTGATAACTACTGGCAGACTGAAACAGGTTGGCCAATTTTGGCAGCGCAACCTGGTATTGCAAACGTGCCAACAAAATTTGGTAGCCCGTCGTTTCCGGTGTACGGCTTTGATGTTCGGGTACTGAACGAAGAAACTGGCGAAGATCTTGGCCCCAATCAAAAGGGTGTGGTCGCGATTGTGCCGCCCTTACCCCCAGGGGCGATGACCACAATCTGGGGCGACGATGCGCGTTTTGTCGAAACCTACTTTGCCACAGTGCCAGGCCGTCAGGTGTATTCAACCTTCGACTGGGGGTTGAAGGATGAGGAGGGCTACTGGTTTATCTTAGGCCGCACCGACGATGTGATTAACGTGGCGGGGCATCGCTTGGGTACCCGCGAAATCGAAGAGTCCATCAATTGCCATGCCGCCGTGGCTGAGTCGGCAGTGGTGGGGATCGCTGATCAGCTCAAAGGGCAGGTGGCTGTTGGCTTTGCGGTACTCAAAGACCCCAATTTATTTTCGCAGCCCGGTGCGCTTTTAAAGCTTGAGGGCGATATCATGCGCTTGGTTGACGAGCAACTTGGGCCCGTGGCGCGCCCCGCCCGGGTACGTTTTGTCACAGCGTTGCCCAAAACACGCTCTGGTAAAGTTCTGCGACGTGCGATTGTTGCGGTGTGCGAAGGACGCGACCCCGGCGATCTCACTACAATTGAAGACCCCTCTGCACTTGAACAAATTAAGGATTCTCTGTGAAAACCAAAGCTGTCTTGACTGATGCCGATGTTTCTAAAATTTTGGCTGCCTCTAAAGCCCATGCCAATAAAAACAATTGGGCTGTGACCATTGCGATTGTTGATGATGGGGGTCATTTGCTCGGCCTACAACGCCTTGATGGCGCCGCCGCCATGTCAGCACATATTGCACCGGCTAAAGCACACACCTCGGCGCTGGCCCGCCGCGAAACTAAAGTCTACGAAGACATCATCAATAACGGGCGTACGGCCTTCTTGTCAGCCCCAACACTGCAAGGCATGCTTGAAGGCGGCGTACCGATTATTGTTGAGGGTCAGGTCATTGGTGCGGTAGGCGTATCTGGCGTGAAATCTTCAGAAGACGCCGAGATCGCCTCAGCAGGCATCGCTGCATTAACAGCTTAAACCTTTGCTCTTGTTTGCTTGAGATTCAGGCTTGATTGCGTCGTGCAAAGCTCAAGCCTGAAAATCAAGGTTTTCATCGTATAGATTTTTTCATAGACACCAGAAAAATCATTCATAGATACTGGCCCCTCGGAGACTGCACGTATGGCGAACTCAATCGAATCCACCTTAGTTGAAACACGTGTCTTTCAGCCGCCACAGGGCTTTGTTGAGCAAGCCAATGTGGCCGGTCAAGCCGGCTATCAGGCATTGCTCGAAGCGGCAGATCGCGATCCTGATGCCTTTTGGGCGAAGCAGGCACGCGAGCATCTGCAATGGACAAAACCGTTTACCAAGGTGCTCGATGAGTCGCGTGCGCCGTTCTTTGAGTGGTTTGGTGACGGCGAGCTCAACGTCTCGGCCAACTGTTTGGATGTGAATTTAAAAAATGGCAATGCCAATAAAGTCGCGATTATTTTTGAAGCGGACGATGGCGTTGTCAAAAAGATCACATACCAGGCGCTGCATGATCGTGTCTGTCAGTTAGCCAACGGCCTGAAAGCACTTGGTTACAAAAAGGGCGAGCGCTCGATCATCTACATGCCGATGTCAATTGAAGCCGTGGTCGCAATGCAGGCCTGTGCGCGCTTGGGCATCACCCACTCGGTGGTGTTTGGCGGCTTCTCGGCAAAAAGTTTGCATGAGCGCATCACTGATGTGGGCGCAACCTTAGTGCTCACCGCCGACGAGCAAATGCGTGGCGGCAAGGCGATTGCATTGAAACCGGCGGTCGACGAAGCCTTGGCGATGGGCGGTTGCGAAGCCGTGCGTCATTGCATCGTCTACAAACGCACCGGCGGCAAAATCGCCTGGGATGCCAAACGCGATGTTTGGTTTCATGATGTGGCTGACAAACAAGCCACCACCTGCGAACCTGTCGCTGTTGGTGCCGAACACCCTTTATTTATTTTGTACACCTCAGGGTCAACCGGCAAGCCCAAGGGCGTGCAACATTCGTCGGGCGGTTATTTGTTGTGGGCCAAGCTCACGATGCAATGGGTGTTTGACGCCAAAGCCAATGATATTTTTTGGTGTACGGCAGACGTGGGTTGGGTCACGGGCCACACTTATATTGCTTACGGTCCCTTGGCCGCTGGCCTGACGCAAATTGTGTTTGAAGGGGTACCCACCTATCCAAACGCAGGGCGTTTCTGGAAAACCATCCAAGATCAAAAAGTCTCGATTTTTTACACAGCACCCACTGCGATCCGTTCGTTGATTAAAACGTCAGATGCAGAGGCTGCCGTACATCCAAAGAGTTTTGATTTGTCGAGCTTGCGCTTGTTGGGGTCTGTCGGCGAGCCGATCAACCCTGAAGCATGGATGTGGTACCACACCAATGTTGGGGGCGGGCGTTGCCCCATCGTCGATACCTGGTGGCAAACCGAAACCGGCGGACACATGATTACCCCGATGCCAGGCGCCACACCGTTAAAACCAGGGTCATGCACAACCCGCTTGCCCGGCATCACGGCGGCGATTGTGGATGAAGTGGGTGGCGATGTCGCGGCAGGGCATGGTGGCTTTTTGGTCATCAAGCGCCCGTGGCCGTCAATGATTCGCGGGATCTGGGGCGACCCCGAGCGCTACGTCAAAAGTTATTTTCCGCCAGAGTTAGGTGGCTATTACTTGGCGGGCGATGGTGCGCAATGCGACAAAGATGGTTGCTTCTGGATCATGGGTCGCATCGACGATGTACTCAACGTTTCTGGCCATCGCTTAGGCACGATGGAAGTCGAGTCGGCCTTAGTCGCGCACGAAATGGTGGCTGAGGCAGCCGTTGTGGGGCGCCCCGATGCCACCACCGGCGAGGCAATTGTTGCCTTTGTGGTCCTGAAACGCACACGCCCTGAAGGCGAAGAGGCCATCGCGCTGGGCAAACAACTGCGCGATTGGGTGGCCAAAGAAATCGGCCCAATCGCCAAACCTAAAGAGATTCGTTTTGGAGACAACTTGCCCAAAACACGCTCAGGCAAAATCATGCGGCGTTTGTTGCGTGTGGTGGCAAAAGGCGAGGCCATCACGCAAGATATCTCGACGCTTGAAAACCCGGCGATTTTGGATCAGTTGTCTAACCCGGTTTAAGGTTGTTGTGTCGCTAACCGAGAGCACCTAGCGAGTCGCAAATCATCGCTTGTTTGAGTGATGATTTGCTGTCCAAGCGCTCTGTTTGAGCTGCCCCTAAAGCGTGTCCAGATCGTGGGGGGGCAGTGTATCCACTGCTCTTGATTCGTCTCGGTTGCCAATTGAGCACAGTATGCCCCTACAAAAATTTCTAGACGTTCACGGGTTTGTATTTGAGTGCCACGAGCACCCGGCGGTGATGACCGTTGCCGAGTCAGAATCGCTGGTGCCTCAGTTGCCTGGCGCCAAAACAAAAAATCTGTTCTTGCGCGATAAAAAAGGGCTTAAGTATTTTCTCGTGACGATCCCTGCTGCCTTGAGCGTGAATCTCAGGCAATTGGGTGACGTACTTGGCGCTGGTCGCTTGAGCTTTGCCTCGGCTGACCGTTTGTTGACAAACTTGGGTGTAACCCCCGGCTCAGTGACTCTGTTGGGCTTGGTCAACGATACGGCGCATAACGTGCAGTTTGTGATCGATCAGGCCTTGTGGGATGCCCCCGCAGTGCAGGCCCACCCACTGATTAACACTGCAACGATGGTGGTGCCACACGCTGACCTCATTAGATTTTTAGCAGCTACCGGACACGCGCCTCAAATTGTTTCGGTGCCTGCTGTTGCCGCAGAGGATAGCGCGCCGGTTTAGGCCTTTTGTGTCGAAGCTCGGCGTCAGCCTCTTGACGCAACGCCGGCGGTTGCTTTTGAAGGTCTTATCTTTTTTTTACCTAAAGTCCAGTTAAGATGCTCCTGCTTATTCAATGGAGCCCGATCATGCTATTTGCCTTGTTAATTGCGGTGCACACCTTGTCAGCGGTTGTCTGGGTGGGCGGGATGTTTTTGATGCACACGTCGCTGCGTCCGGCTGCTGCGACGTTACTTGAGCCGCCTGCACGTTTGCCGCTGCTCTGTGGCGTGATGGCGCGTTTTTTTATCTGGGTGAAGGTCGCCATTATCTTGCTGTTCGTGACGGGCATCTGGTTGATCTCATTGCACGGCAGCTTTGGCAAGGCAGGTTGGCACGTTCATCTGATGGTGTTGATTGCTGTGATCATGGCCGCGATTTTTGGCATGATTTATGGCGTTCCGTTTAAACAGCTTAAAGCTGCGGTGGCAGCTAAAGAGTGGCCTAAGGGTGGCGAGGCCATGGCAAGCATCCGCAAATTGATTTTCATCAATCTGGTGCTTGGCCTGGTCACTGTTGCGGTAGGGGCGGGTGGGCGTTATTTGCCGCTGTAAGTGACTGCCGCGTGTCTTGCGGCAATAGGCGGCAACGTGCTTCGCTGAAAGTTGTCGCAGATGCCAGAGCGAACTGTCAGAAACTGGATCGAACGCGTTGGTAATCGAAGTGGCTAGAAGGCTTGGACTGTCTTTCGGTGAACGCTCGCCAAAAGACAGTCGTACTCTTGCGCTACATAACAGCGCCAATCTGCCAAGGCACAAACTCGCTTTGTCCGTAGCCATGGATTTCGCTTTTCGTGCGCTCGCCTGAGGCTACTTTGATGATCAATTCAAAAATCTGCGCACCTTTTTCGGCGATTGACATACCGTCGTCTACGATTTCACCGCAGTTGATATCGATGTCTTCGCTTTGACGTTTCCATAAGGCGTTATTGGTCGACAGTTTGATAGACGGTGTGGGTGCACAGCCATAGGCCGAGCCCCGGCCAGTGGTGAAGCAAATCATGTTGGCGCCACCGGCAACCTGGCCCGTGGCGGATACGGGGTCGTAACCCGGCGTATCCATATACACAAATCCTTTAGCGGTGACAGGTTGTGCGTATTCGTACACTGCCTCTAAGCGCATCGTGCCGCCCTTGGCCACTGCACCTAAAGATTTTTCTAGAATTGTGGTCAGGCCACCTGCCTTATTGCCGGCCGAAGGGTTGTTATTCATTTCGCCTTGGTTGCGCGCGCAATAGTCTTCCCACCAGTGGATGCGCTCGATGAGTTTTTCGGCCACCGCAGGGCTTGCCGCACGACGCGTCAGCAAGTGTTCGGCACCATAGATTTCTGGGGTCTCAGATAAAATTGCCGTGCCGCCGTTCTGTACAAGCAAGTCAACCGCGACGCCTAAGGCTGGGTTAGCCGAGATGCCCGAGTAGCCATCCGAGCCACCACATTGCAGGCCAAGGGTTAAGTGACTCACAGGCACGTCAACGCGAACAACTTTGTTTGCGTGCGGCAACATTTGTTGAATCAGTTCAACGCCTTTACGAACGGTCTTTTGTGTACCGCCGATATCTTGGATATTGAAGGTTTGAAATAACGGGTTCTCAGATAATTTTTCTGCCGCTAACAAATCGCTGATCTGATTGGTCTCACAGCCTAGGCCCACCATCAGTACGCCACAAAAATTTGCATGGCGTGTGTAGCCCGATAAGGTGCGACGCAAGACATCGATCCCTTCGCCGGTGCTACCCATGCCGCAACCGCTGCCCATGGTAAGCGCTACCACGCCGTCAACGTTTGGAAACGCCGCTAAGGCGTCAGGATGCGTTTCGCGATCAAAGTGGCTGGCGATCGCGCGCGCAGCAGTTGCCGAACAATTGACGCTAGTCAAAATGCCTAAATAGTTACGCGTGGCGACACGACCATCGGCGCGCACAATGCCTTTAAAAGTGCGTGGCGTGGCGACATATTGAGTGGGCTTGGCATCAACGCCAATCGCATAGTCACGACTAAAGGCACCGCCCTCAGCCCCGATGCTTAAGTTGTGGATGTGTACGTGCGACCCAGCTTCAATGTCGGCGCTGGCAAACCCAATAATCTGGTTGTAGCGTCGAACCGGCTGACCCTGCGTAATTTTTTTGGTCGCAACTTTGTGCCCAGGAGGCACCAGACCACGAATCGTGACACCTTCAGAGGTGAGCTTGGTGCCTGAAATCAATTGATGACGGGCAATCACCACATCATCTTGAGGGTGGAGGCGAATCACTGGTTCCATGAGGTTTCCTATTATATTTTCAGCGCGTAACTATCATACACATTCCAGTCGTTTTACTCAGCGATCACGGATTCAGCGCAAAGATTTGCCGCCCCGTATCAGCCGTCACCGAGTGCCACGTGTGACGATATAGTCGGGCTTGCCCGTACGGGCAAAAGTGATGATGTTTTGTGCAGCTTTGCTACGCAATTCGATTTCGGCTTCTTGTGAATAAAAGGCTGCGTGCGGTGTCAAAATCGTGCGCGGATGCTTCACCAGCGGATGATCGCCCGGTGGTTCGTTTGGCAGCACGTCGAGCGCCAAGCCGCCAAGCTGCCCTGAGTTGAGCGCGGCTAAGGCATCTTCGACATTCACCAACCCACCGCGCGCTGTGTTCACCACGTAGCTGCCGGGTGTCATCAGGTTCAACACCTTGCTGTTGACGATATTGCGTGTTTCGTCATTGAGGGGGGTGTGAACCGAAATAATATCGGCGGTGGCAAAAAGCTCGGTCATATCGACCCGCTCGACATAGGGCGGAAAGTCATACGCCATGATGTGTGGATCACAAGCAATCACTTTACCGTAGGTCTCGCGTGCGAGGTGGGCAAAGCGACGGCCGATACGTCCCATCCCCAACACACCCACCGTCATGTTTGAAGGGCGCTTGAGTGTGCCAGGTGTTAAGTAATGCCATTTACCGGCACGCACATCGCGGTCGTAAAAAGACAGATGTCGGGTCAGGTTCAACGCCATCGCAAACGCGTGGCTCGCCACTTCATGCACGCCGTAATCGGGCGAGTTGCCGACCCAAACGCCACAGGCCTTCGCATCATCGGTATTGATGGTGTCAAAGCCTGCACCGTAGCGGCTGACGATTTTTAAGTTGGGCAGGGCCTCAAAGACCTTGCGGTTGGCGGGTGCATATTGCAGCAAAAACGCGTCAGCGTCTTTGCCCGCTTCAATCAATTCGTCTTCGGTTTTGCACTGGGCTGTGATGACTTGCAACCCAGCCTGCCTAAACAACTCGAGTTCGAGTTCTACATTCGGAAAATCAAAATCCGTAATTAGTACTTTCATGAAGAGGGCTGCCCTTGGCTTTCTGCGGACCACGCGTCTCGATTGCGCGCAGCGACAGCTTGTTTGACTTGTCAGAGCAGAGGATATTATGGTTACACTTCAAGAGCAATTGGTCTGACTAATCATTTCAGCAAAAGACGGGAAAACCCCTAACCATTCGAGGCAAACGATATGTCCAAACCGGCGCAGTACGACTTTTCTGGCAAGCATGCAGTCATTACGGGCGGGGCCGCTGGCATAGGCGAGGCATGCGCGGCGCGACTGATTGGCGGTGGGGCAACCGTCACGCTTTGGGATCGCGACGCTCAAAGTTTGAAAGATGCTCAGACACGCTTAGGCGCCTCGGCGCACGGGGTGCAAGTGGATGTGTCTGACGAGCACTCAGTGGCGCAGGCCGTGAAGGCGACCCTGGCCTTTGGGTCGATCGATATTTTGGTGAATAGCGCAGGCATCACAGGCCCCAACGTGTCAGTGATTGATTACCCTGTCGATGAATGGAATCGCGTCTTTGATATCAACGTGCGCGGTACGTTTTTAACCTGTCGGGCGATTGCACCTCTCATGAAGCAGGCCAATGGTGGCAAGGGCTACGGCCGCATTGTCAATATCGCTT
>JBIIWK010000211.1:0-5970 GCA_044338955.1 Burkholderiaceae bacterium | reverse complement strand
AGCCCGCTATATTGACCCTCAAGTCGGAACACGCCCGCCCCGTCTGTTTGATTAAAAGGAAAATGATCGAGGTCGCCTTTGAGCGTCACCGCGGTTTGAGTGAACCGCCCTTGCGTCAAAGCCGAATGTAAAAACTGACGCGCTTCGGGAGGGGCAAGTGTGGTGACGTACTGGTGAAGTTTATTCGCAGGCGCTTTGGCGATTAGCCCAGTTAGATCCACCCGCCCGGCACTCGCATTCGTCGTACTCGCATCCGTGTTCGCACTAGCACCAGCACTCGTACTCACACTCGCGCTAGCACCGGTCGCCGGCCCCGCCACCCATGATCCCTGCAATTGTGCGGCGAGCTCGGGTGACTTAAGGTCGAGTTGTGCCGAATCAATTGCGAGTTTACCCGCTGCGTTTTTAAACACCTTTGCGCGCGCAGTCACGTCGCCCAGCTCAAGCAAAGAAGGTGCAAACAATTCGCTATCGACGTTCAGTGCAGTCGCTGTCGCGCTTAGCGCAAGCCCCTGTTGATTCGCACTACGCGCCAAGACAGGCCACTGCCCCTCAGGCAGCAGATCAGCCAGCCAGCCCGTTAGCCTGAGCTGCCCTGTTTGAGCAAAGAGAGCGTGTTGCTCATGTGTCGCCAAAGGCAGCGCGATTTTTTTTGCTGAGACCTCAAGTATTGTTTGGCCCAGAAGCCCGTCCTGCACATCGATCCAGGCACGCGCGGCGAGGTTTCCGGACATCTTAGGCAGCTCAATCCAGGGCGCTAAACCTTCAAGGTGCACATCTTGGATCTCAACGAAAATTTCAGCTTCGCGCGCGGGGTGCAACGCGAGTTGATTCAGAATATTTTCAGTTCGTACGATCAACTCAAAACGCTTACCCACCGACTCAGGTAACGAAGCTATCAAGCGAAGTTCATGGCGAAACAAGTTATTGATGAGGCTGAGATCAATCTGAGATAAGTTTAAGACGGGCGCCTGGCGCACCTGATCGTGCCAGCGGAAGCTCGCCTGACGAATCACGATCTCACCTTGATCCAACAACCAGCGCACGGCTAAGGAGTTGCGGTCTAGCTTCAGTTGCTCGTTTGTGTGTGGTTCAAGGCGCTGACCTGCAACCGAGACGGTTCCGTCGGTATGACGCGTTGCGGTTAGGTCGATGCCATTAATCTCTAAGCGACCGAGCCGTAATTCGAGAGTGAGCAGGCTGCGCCACGAGACTAAAGCAAACGCATCAGGCACCTGAAGCAAGACATCGCCGTTCACATCGTTGACAGCCAGGTCGCGGACCGCAAGCGTTGGGTTGAGCCCAGACCAGTCTGCCGAAATATTGGCAATCGTTACCTTGGCCCCCACCGCCGCCGACACATGCTGCTCAATCAGCGGCCGCCAATCGTTGATACGCGGCAACGCCCAATAACGCACCGTCAGCATCGTAGCTGCCGCCGCAAAGTACAGCAGCAACAGGCTCAACAGTGCCAGGCGTAAAAAATATTTGACAGGTCGCAACACAGACAGATTAAAAAGATTTTGTGAAGATACATTCTATAGGGTATTGTGCAAGCTTGTAACCCATGCCTTACTTAACACGTGACAAGGCAACGTTCGAGCCATTCAAGCATGTCTGAAACCGATTTTTCCTCTGCTTTAACCTGGTCCGGGTCGCTCAGGCGCCTGACGCAAAGCGATCCGGCTTTTGCCCACTGGCTAGAACAAGAACGCTCAGAGCCGCTCACTACGGCGCGTTTGCATGACTGGTTTGCTGAGCTGGCTGGAGCACCTATTGGTAGCGCCACCCTTGAGCTCGCCACGTGTCGTCAAGTGCTGCGTACCTTACGCAAGCGAACCTTTTTCTTACTCATGGTGCGTGACCTGGCAGGGCTCGCGACGCTCGATGAGGTGGTTAGCACCATGACCACCTTAGCAGATCGATGTGTCGAACAGGCTTACCGCACGATCATGCACGACATGATTGCCTTACATGGCCAGCCCAAAGATGCGCTGACTGGTCGCCCACAAGAGATGCTAATTATTGGCATGGGCAAACTCGGAGGCGCGGAGTTAAACGTTTCTTCTGACATTGACTTGGTGATGCTCTACAACGAAGAAGGTGAGACCGAGGGTCCTAGGCCTCTGAGTTATCACGAGTTTTATGGTCGCGTGACGCGCCGCATGATGCCCGTGCTCTCTGAGCTTGACGCCGACGGACAGGTCTTTAGAACCGATTTACGTCTGCGCCCGGATGGGGACTCTGGCCCACTGGCCTGGAGCCTGGACGCCTTTGAGCAATATTTATTTACCCAAGGGCGCGAATGGGAGCGTTATGCCTGGCTCAAAGGGCGCGTGATCCCGGCCCGAGCATTCGATGACAGCGACTCAACGACTCAAGTGCAACAGTTTGAAAGCCTACGCCAGCCTTTTGTCTATCGGAAATACTTTGACTTTAGCGCGTTAGCAGCCCTGCGCACCTTACGCGAGCGTATTCGCCTGGATTTACAGCGAAAATCCCTGACCCGCCCTGGCTTAGAGACACAACTCAACATCAAACTGGGTGAAGGCGGTATCAGAGAAATTGAGTTTGTCGTGCAATTATCGCAACTGATCAAAGGCGGACGCATGCCTGCCTTGCAGCAACGCGGCTTATTGGCTGCGCTCGAGGCGCAGACCCGTGCGGCACTGATCCCAGGCGCGACCGCCGAGCGCTTAGCGCAAGCCTATGTCTTTTTACGGCGCACCGAACATGCGTTGCAATACGCTCAAGATGAGCAGACACATCAATTGCCCGTTGAACCCGAGCGACTGACCGAACTGGCAGGCGCACTGGGTTTATCGCTGACCGAATTTGAGCAGACACTGGCCACACACCGCCGCTTTGTCGCTGACATCTTTCGCGACGCGTTTCGTATTGCCGGTCTAGACCAAGACTTTAATTCGGCCGAACGCGATACGCAAGAACGGTTATTGCCCACCGTATCGCTTGAATCGAGCTTGCTGACCTTTGGCGAGCATTCGGCTACCTTGGCTGCGCGAGTAGAGACATTTCTAGAGGGTCATCGGATTCGGGCTTTGTCCACCACAAGCCGCAATCGAATCGATATTTTGCTACCACTGGCGTTGACCGCCGCTCAACACACCTCGCAACCGTTAAGCGCCGCGTTAAGACTTCTGGATTTAATTGAAACCATCGCGCAGCGTGGCGCTTATCTGTCGCTACTTGCCGAATATCCAGAAACCATGACGCGCATCGCGCGCATGATGACAGCGAGCCCATGGGCCGCGCAATACGTCATTCAGCACCCCTTGGTACTCGATAGCCTGATTGCCTGGCCCACACTCATGGAACCCGTCGATATCCGGCGCGTAGCGGTTGCGATGCATGAAGACCTAGATGCATGCGTCTTGCCTGACGGCTTGTTTGATATCGAACAGCAGATGAACTTGATGCGCGACACGCAGCGACAGATCAGTTTTCAATTGTTGGCACAAGATCTTCAAGGGGTACTGACCGTTGAACGTTTGGCGGATCAATTGTCGGCGTTGGCCGACATGCTTTTACAAGAAGCCTTGGTCAGGGTTTGGCCGCAGGTGTGTCCGCCTGAGTCCGCTGGCTGCGAAGCTGAGCCGCAATTCGCCATCATTGCTTACGGCCGCCTAGGCGGCAAAGAACTTGGCTACTCTTCGGATCTGGATCTTGTTTATTTATATGATGATTCGCGCGAAGATGCCGCAGAACTGTATGCAAAACTTGCTCGACGACTCACTTCGTGGCTCTCGACCATGACATCTTCCGGGCGCCTTTATGACGTCGATCTGCGCCTGCGGCCCGACGGCGACTCAGGGTTGCTAGCCGCCTCGATCGAGTCATTTCAACAGTACCAGCACAGTCACGCCTGGCCCTGGGAGCACCAAGCACTCACCCGCGCACGCTTTGCAGCAGGCAACCAACGCGTGGGCGCACGCTTCGAGCAAATTCGGCAAGAAATTTTAAAACGTCCGCGTGCGCCAGAGCCTTTTGCACAACAAGTTCGCTCGATGCGCGACAAAATGACAGCAGGCCATCCAAACACCACCGCACTGTTTGATCTGAAGCACGATCATGGCGGCATGGTAGATCTAGAATTTGTCACGCAGTATTTAATCTTGGTGCACGCAGGGCAATACCCAGAATTACTCCAAAACTTAGGCAATATTGCACTATTGCAACTCGCGGGCCACCTCGGACTCATCCCCATCGCGTTAGCTCAGCGCGCGAGCGACGCCTACCGTAACTTGCGACGGCGGCAGCACGAAGTGCGCCTGCAAGGGGCAGACAAAGCACGCGTCGAGCAAGATCAACTGCTTGAAGAGCGTCGTGCCGTGCAAGAACTATGGGAAGCTGTTTTGGACGAATCGCCACAAACAGCAACGCCGAATTAAGCCACCAGTCGCCGAACTCGAAACCAAGAGGCTGATCACCCGCCGCAAAGCAAGAGTCTTGTCGTTTGGAGCAAGGGCAAGGGATCTGCCGCACTTCTTGTTAAACTTGTAAGTGACCCATTAAAGCGTGTTTCGCCTGCAGGCACGAGTGCTTAATCTCGCCTGTATCGCATACACCCATCTTCTTCGTCATGGGGCTTATCGCCTCTAGACATTTTTTTAAAAATTGGAGTGGACCGTGCCAGACGCTTTACGCCCTAGTTTTTCATTGCCCGAAGGCAGAACCAAGGTGCTGTTGCACTCTTGCTGCGCGCCCTGCTCGGGAGAAGTCATGGAAGCCATGCTGGCTGCCGGGATTCAATACGATATCTTTTTTTACAATCCTAATATTCATCCGGTTAAAGAGTACGAAATACGCAAAAATGAGAACATCCGATTTGCCGAAAAACACGGCATCCGGATGATTGATGCCGACTACGACGTCGATAATTGGTTTGAGCGTATTAAGGGGCTTGAAAATGAGCCCGAGCGCGGCGAGCGCTGTACGCAATGCTTTGATATGCGTTTTGAACGCACCGCGCTGTATGCCTATGAGCACGGTTACGACACCATCACGAGCTCGCTAGGTATCTCGCGCTGGAAAGACATGAACCAGATTAATGCCAGCGGTGAACGCGCCGCAGCCCGCTACGAACAACTTCTGTACTGGACGTATAACTGGCGTAAACACGGCGGCTCGGCGCGCATGATCGAGATCAGCAAGCGCGAAGAGTTTTATCAGCAAGAATATTGCGGCTGCGTGTATTCGCTGCGCGACACCAACCGGCATCGCCGCTCGCAAGGGCGCGAGCGCATTGCCCTAGGGGTTAAGTTTTATGGCCGTGCTGAGCTACAAGCCCTGACAGACGAGTAATCTGCAAGCCCTGTTGCTCCAGTCGGGCGGCGAAGGCGTCACCACGCAGCACGCGGTACTCTTCGATGCGGTCAGCGCCAAACGCCAAAGTAGGCGAAGCGTGGGTGGCCGGATGCACCATCAACAACATCTGCGAAGTAGGCTGTTCGAGCCAGGCGTTGAGCATAGTTTGGTAGGCAGGATGCGGGCGATCAAAATCATAGGCCCCTGCAAAGCCTTGATTGCTTTGGATGCCCGCCTGTTTTGCCTGGCGAATGAGGCTCGAGGCACCCAACACCCCAATCAGCCGCGCTTTCAAGCGTTGCATCAGAGGCAACTGTGCCGACAAGGGGGCCGCGCGCGTATCGCGCATCCAGGGCAAGTTGTCGGCATAACGCCGCGAAACCGCTTGCAGCAAGAGTTCACGCACGACCGGAAACTGATGTACGTGCAAGTGCCCATCGATAAAGTCCGGCACCTGACCAACGTGCTTTTCAAACAAATCAAGCTGAGTTTCAATTTGCTCGGCGATCGCCTGCCTGGCAATCAGGCCCGAATAGGTGCGCCACAATAACTGACCTAAAGGCAGACATAAGCCTGTTTGCCCAAGCGGCTCGGTCAGGTTCAAGTGCAGTCCAAGATCAATGGGCAAGGCCTTGAGTGCCTGGG
>JBIIWK010000210.1:0-5990 GCA_044338955.1 Burkholderiaceae bacterium | reverse complement strand
CAGATCAGGTAACCCCCACTATGTCGAGCACCGCGAAGTCAAACAACATTGCCACACAGTTGCTCAAAGCGATCTGGCTTGCGGCACAAGGCAACGAACACCAATTGAAGCGGGTGACGTTCAAAGCTGAAGGCGAGCTGCCGTCGGTCTTTGCCGTCACAGATTTAGCCGCCGCTGCGATGGGTGCTGCTGGGCTCGCGCTCAGCTCTTTACTTGATGCAATTGATTTAGTGTCGAACGGTGATCTAACTGACCAAACACTAGCGCGTGGTACCTTGCATCCCACTTCGGCGTCTGCTGCCGAAGTTGCGCCCTCTAGGCACAGTGCAACGCCAACACTCGCTGCCGCTTCGATAAAAACCGTTACGGTCGATCGCCGCCTTGCCTCATTTTGGTTTGCCTACTCGCTGCGCCCCATTGGCTGGACACCCTCGTCTGTCGAAGATTTCGTGGTGGGCGACTATCAAACGGCTGATGGCTGGATCAGACTGCACACCAACGCCCCACATCACCGTGCAGCCGCACTACGCGCACTCAATCTCGCTGCGCCCACCGAACGTGCCGAGGTTGCACAAGCCGTTGCCACCTGGCCTGCTGACGCGCTTGAGGCCGAGGTTTTAGCCGAGGGAGGCTGCGCCGCGACGATGCGGTCATGGCAAGACTGGCAAGCGCACGTGCAAGGTCAATCCGTACTGAGCGAACCTTTGCTGCACTGGCAGTCAGGAGCACAGATGGCACAACCACTCTGGGCATTCAACCGCAACCGTCCGCTGCAGGGTCTGAAGGTACTGGATATGACACGCGTCTTGGCAGGTCCTTCTGCCACCCGGATGCTGGCGGGGTTAGGCGCTGAAGTCTTGCGTGTCGATCCGCCTTGGTGGGATGAGCCCACACTCGCACCAGAAATGACGCTAGGTAAGCGTTGCACGCGTCTTGATTTACGCAATCCGTCTGAGCGCGAACGTTGGATCAGCTTACTGAGCGAGGCCGACGTCCTGGTGCACGGCTATCGCAGCGATGCATTAGCAACGTTAGGGCTCGATGCAAAGCAACGACAAAAAATCAGACCTGGCTTAGTAGATATCTCGTTAGATGCCTACGGCTTCACTGGGCCCTGGAAACAGCGTCGCGGCTTTGATAGCCTGGTGCAAATGAGTATGGGCATTGCGCACGCGGGTCAACAACTCGCAGGCAGCGCTAAACCAAAACCTTTACCAGTACAGGCACTTGATCACGCGACTGGCTATATCTTGGCCACCGCTGCGTTGCGTGGACTTGAGATGCGACTACGAACTGGTGCGGGCAGCATCGCATGTGCATCACTTGCGCGAACGGGCGCACTTCTGATGACAACCCTTAACCACTCAGAAAAAAGTAATCAAGCGTTAGCGCAAGAGACCGAGTCAGATCAGGCCCCCGCAATTGAAAACACCTACTGGGGCAGTGCACGACGACTCGAGTGGCCGATTGATGTTGCGGGGATCAAGATGCAATGGGACCAGCCAGCGGGCCCTTTGGGCAGCAGTGACGCGACTTGGAAGCGTTAAGCAGAATCACTGGGCAACAGTGAAGCGACCTAAACGCGCTAACGCTGACCCACTGAACAGCATTAGCGCGATAAGAAAGTGCTGACGTCCTCTTGAACGAGGTGGATATCCGTGTATGGCGTTAATTTATGCGGCGACTCAGCCTACGCTCAAATACATAGAACCCGTATTGCATCAGCAACGCCAAGCCAGCCGATGGAATGGCCCCAGCCAAAAGCATCGACGTATTATTTAACGCCAAGCCTTGCGCAATACGTTCGCCAAAACCGCCAGCCCCCACGAAAGCAGCGATCGTCGCCGTACCAACGCTCAATACCGCTGACACTTTAATACCGCTCAAAATCATGGTGCGCGCCAAGGGCAATTCAATAAACCAGAGTTGATCGCGAGCGCCAAGCCCCAAGGCAGTCGCCGCTTGACGCATTGAAGGCGAGATCTCGCTCAACCCGGCGTGCGTACTTTGTATGATCGGCAACAGCGCATATAAAAATAATGCCACGATCGCCGGGATTGTTCCGATCAAACCAAACAGAGAAATTAAAAAGGCCAACAGCGCAAGTGAAGGGATCGTTTGAATCACACTGGTGACAGACAACACAACTTGCCCCGCCCCAGGCCGATAAAAGCTGAATACGCCCAAGGGGATTCCTACCGCGACCGCTAAAAGCAAAGACACCAGTACCAAGAACAGGTGCTGCGCACTCAACCGCCAAAAATCAGGACCGAACAATACGTGCATAAAAGATTGTCGAGTCGACCCCCCCTCAGAGGCTGCCGCCCCTCTGGAATTTGTCGTGAGTTCTTTTTTATCGCCCTGAGCCTGCTGCTGTAAAAAATCGCGAGCAACGACAGCGAAAGACTGACCATCGACTTCAGCCCGGGCATTTAACTCACCCATCGTCTGTTGAGAAATTGTGTTCTGTAAAGCAGACAGCACTTTCCATGTGCTCGCAAATCGAGTTGGCACATCTGAGCGGTATAACAAAAGTGCGTCATACGTCGGGAAAAAATTCAAATCATCTTGCAGCACCACAAGTCGATCCCGCAACAACTTTGAATCAGTGCCATAGGCATCCATGACATCGATTTGTCGGGCCCTGATTGCCTCGTATGCCAGGCCGTGATCCAAGCCCTTGGGTGAGAGTTTGCCTAATTGATATCTATTTGCTAAGCCCTTCCAGCCATCGCTACGACCAATGAACTCATGCGACAAGCCCAAAACTAGGTTGGGGTGCTTGGCTAAATCAGAAATGCTACGCAGCTGCAATTTTTCGGCAACGTCACGGCGAACCGCCAATACATACGAGTTATCAAAGCCAAGCAAGACACCGGCTTGAAGCCCGCTTGGCAAGAGGCGAGCATTAATCTCTGCAAGCGATAAGACCTGTTCGGTTTTTAAAATCTCTCGGGTAATGGTGCCGGTGTATTCAGGATAGAGATCTATTTCACCGCTGCGTAAAGCCGACAACAAGATACCGGTGTTACCCAAGCCCGACTTCAGCGCCACCCGGTCGTAGCCAGCTGCCGTCACCGTTTGGCTGACGATTTCGCCAAGAATATATGACTCGGTAAAGCGCTTTGAGCCAACCACTAAGGGTTGAGCAAGCGAAGCCTGCGCCAGTAACAACGCCAAAACGACAAAACAGCCAAGCCGCCCAAGCCAAGCGCCAAGCTTGAGCATGCTTCGCCGCGCCACAGGTGACCAGGCATGGGTCATTTTTGTGGCCCGCGCCAAATACCAAGCTTGGGCATTACTCGATCAACAGGCGCGTTGCTTGCGCCTCGCCAATGCTTCCAATCACTGCTGCATCATTAAACCCGTGTCGGCTAAACACCGCTAACACTTCAGGCACAGTCTCGGGTGAACAGCAAACTAACAACCCACCACTGGTCTGCGGGTCAGACAATAAAGTTTGACAATCCGCAGGCAAGCCGGCGGCAAGCTTGATCTCGTGGCCATAGCCTTCCCAATTACGACCCGAGGCGCCCGTCACCATCCCAGCTTTAATCAAGGCCGATACGTTAGGCAGCAAGGGAACATCGGCCCATTTGATGTGCGCGCTTAACTTAGCGCCACGCGCAATCTCTAGCGCATGACCAGCCAGACCAAAGCCTGTGACATCGGTCAAAGCGTGCACGCCTGCCAACTCAGCAAGTTCAGGGCCGGGCGTGTTGAGCTTGGTGGCATTAGAAAGCATCGATTCATAACCGTTTGCATCTAACGCTTCTTTTTTGAGCGCCGCAGATAAAATCCCGACACCGATGGGTTTGCCTAGCACCATCACATCGCCCTTGCGGGCGCCATCATTACGCTTAACGCGGTCAGGATGAATCAAACCCAGCACCACCAAGCCATAAATAGGTTCGACTGAATCAATCGTGTGACCACCCGCGATCGGAATACCTGCGGTGTTGCACACAGAGGCACCACCGGCAAGGATTTTTCCGATTGTGTCGGTGGACAACACATTGATCGGCATGCCAACCAATGCAAGCGCCAAAATCGGTTTGCCGCCCATGGCGTAGACATCGCTAATTGCATTGGTGGCTGCGATACGACCGAAGTCATAAGGATCGTCAACAATCGGCATAAAGAAATCAGTCGTTGCGATCAACGCTTGTTCATCGTTGATTTTGTAAACGGCCGCATCATCTGCCGTGGCGATCCCTACCATCAATTCTTTCGGAATCGGCATTTGCAAGGTGCCTTTTAAAATCTCAGACAATACTGCAGGCGCGATTTTGCAGCCACAGCCGCCGCCATGCGAAAGCGAGGTCAGACGAGGTTCATTAGTAGCCATGTGGGTTCCTTAGAGGTAAAAACTTTGCCGCGAATTCAGACGCCACAAAGAGTAACTTGTTTGACTCGCGCTCATACTTGGCAAGCCTTGCATTGATCATATTATGCTTTGGACGATTGTAATCAATCCATCACGCTCATGAGCAGGTTCAAATAATAGGGCACGGGCCGCACATTGCCCTTGTAATTGAGCCACAAACGCTGGTTCATTTCTACATTTCAATAGCAAGTTCGCCAATTCATGCGCATCACCGACTGTAAAAAATCCCGCATAATCTTCACCTAGCATCCCGATATTGCCAGCGATCCGTGAGGCAAGCACTGGTACGCCGCTGCAAACGGCCTCCATAATCACATGGGCTCCCCCCTCCATCACACTGGCGTGAACCAGCACGTGCGAGCGCTGAATATATCGGCGCGTTTGTTCATGATTACGTGCACCCAAAAACTGGTAATTTGGATATTGAGACGCAGTGCGGTGGGCTTGATGCGCTAACGCGAGGTCGTGTTCGCCACCAATATGGCGCAGTTCAATGTCGTTGTGCGTTGCCAATACCGCAGCCGCCTCAAAAAAAGTTTGAGGCGATTTTTCAGAGCGCAAATGACCCACCATCACCGCTCGCAGGCGACGGTTGGTTTTTGGCAAAGTCTGTCGGGTGGTTGTAGATTGAAATAACACTTGAACTTTGTCGCGCAACTTAGTCGGCAACTCGGCCAAACCCGCCCCTTGCAACACCACTAGCCGTGCGGCCCAGTGCAGCGACTGCTGCGCCTGTGGATCTTGCTTGATATCGCGGTAGAGATCGGTACCGGTTAGCACCACGACCAAGCCTTTAGAACCGCGGGCTGCATGCCAAGCTGCAATCGATGCGTAGCTGCGACGCGCATGCAACGCAATTAACACGTCGTCGGTCTGAGCACCATCCCACTCTTGCAGGATACGTACCGAAAAGTTCTTTGACAGCATGTTGGCGTAACGCTTAGCGGTCTGCCAATTGCCGTTGTTGGCGCTGGCCAGCGCCGGACTTACAATGACGATATTAAGCTTGCGAGTTTGAGCGGCTATAAACATTGAAGGTCACTAAAATTGATGCGTCAGGCTAAAGCGAAAGAGCTTACCGCGGCACTACTAGAACTGCGTACGCATACGCTCGACGCGTTTCAAGCGTATGAACGCGCCAATCTACTGCACATCCCCTATCAGCCAGAACTCAATCCACCGCTTTGGGAGCTCGGTCACATCGCCTGGTTTCAAGAATACTGGATCGGCCGAAACAAGCACCGACCTGAGGGCACGGATTGGCAAAGCGGGCGTCCTCACAATACGTCTTTACTCATCACGTCTGACCAATGGTTTGACAGCGCTAAAGTACAACATGTGACGCGCTGGGATCAAGCACTTCTAACACGCGACACTTGCCTGAAGTACGCTGCACAAACCCTAGAGCAAACTCTCGCGTTGTTGCAGCTTGACGCCGAGAGCGGCTCAACACTTTATTTTTACTGGCTGGTGTTGCAACACGAAGCCATGCACCTCGAAGCAAGTGCCTATATGGCGCAAGCACTTGCAATACCCTTTGAGCCAAAGTGGGTAAAGCCCCGCACCAACAGCACCGCGAACGAACGCGCTAACGCTCAGCCTC
>JBIIWK010000209.1:0-6028 GCA_044338955.1 Burkholderiaceae bacterium | reverse complement strand
AAGCGTTGAGCAATTGAGTAATGAGCTGAGTCTCTTCGGGTTGCTATTGTGTTTTGTGTCAGACGGAACCAAATAATCCGCAAACTTCGACTTTATGCAATCGTTTACATCGCATTCAGATTAGCATTTAAAAAATAAAATGGCACCTTTCTTTGATTTATTTTGCAAAAAAGCTATTTTTTTAGAAAACAGACAATCAATTCTGTTTGATTTTTCTGAGGATGAATACGTTTACATCCTCAGTTGTGTTTAACCTATACTTCTCGAATGTCAACGCAAGATCCAACAGACGCCTCGAATCAAGTCGTGCGCAGCCGTAGCGACGCAAAAGATGTTGCTCGCCTGGCAGGGGTCTCGACTGCTACGGTTTCGCGCGCGCTCAATAACCCAAAAAGTGTCGAACCCGCCACGCGACAACTGGTGCTCGAAGCTGCGGCTAAGTTGCGCTATGTGCCCCACGGGGCCGCCCGTTCAATGCGTAGTCGTCGCAGCAATATGATTGGTGCGGTCGTGCCTTCTTTTGATTACGCGCTGTATGCACGAACAACAAGCGCTCTGCAGCAGCGTCTAGACGAGAGCGGTTACTCACTGGTCTTGGCTGAGCATCACTATGATTTAGCGGTCGAGTTACGCGTGGCCAGCCAGTTGATCGAACGGGGTGTTGATGCTTTTGTCTTTGTTGGCTTAGATCACGACCCTCGTTTATTTTCTCTGTTGGAAGATTACGGCCGGCCTTATGTCTTGACGTGGGGAATTGATCCCCTGCGCAAGCACCCGAGCGTGGGCTTTGATAATCAAGCAGCCACCTACGCGGTGACGAACCACTTACTCGCGTTAGGTCACCGCCGGATTGGCTTGTTGAGTGCCGCCGTCGACGGTAACGATCGCGCACGTGAGCGCGGCGCTGGCGTGCGCCGTGCGTTAGCCGAGGCTGGCCTTGAGCTGAATGCCCAACATGTGCAATATGCGCCGATCTCACTGCAGTCGGCCCAAGAGGCGGCTTTACGTCTGCTGTGTCTGCCGTCGCCCCCCACTGCGATCGTTGCCACCAATGATGTGTTTGCCGTTGGGGCAATGATGGCTTGTCGAAAGTTGGGATTGACGATTGGCCACGATATCTCGATTACGGGGGTCGATAATACCGATCTGGGTGCGACTCAAACCCCCGGCTTGACCAGCATCCGTACGCCGATCGTTGAAATCGGGCTGGCAGCTGCCGAGCAACTTATCGCTCGGCTTGAACAAGAGCCCTACAGCCCGTTTCAAAGTTTTCCGATCGAGATCGTTTGCCGGGGGAGTACCGGGGCGCCCAAGGTTTGAATCCCACTGGATTAGTCTTTTTTCAGCCTAAACGGCAAGATTGAGCTGGGTCAGGTTAATTTACGGTCTAAACCGAGGGCAAACACCAAATCCCAAGCGACTGGGTAACGAGTAACATGAACTGTCATAATTGGACGTTAAGCTCAGTTTTGGCTTGCGGACATTCGAGGCGAATCTGTAAAAGATTCGTCGGTCTATCCAAAGGCCCCCTCTTTTTTACGCCACCGGCTCTAACCTGATTGGTCTCAAGCAGGTAGGACTCACGGAGAAACCAATGAAATTCAAACTTTCTATCGCAACGGCTTCGACCGTTTTTGCACTCAGCGCCTCAGTTCTTACCCCCGCCCAAGCGCAAACCGAGATTCAGTGGTGGCACGCCATGAGCGGTGCCTTGGGCGAATGGGTCAATGATTTGGCTAAAGACTTTAACGACAGCCAAAAAGATTACAAAGTGATGCCGGTTTTTAAGGGCACCTACGACGAAGCCATGACGGCGGCGGTCGCCGCGTTTCGTGCCGGCAACGCCCCGCATATTTTGCAAGTGTTTGAAGTGGGTACGGCCACAATGATGGCCAGTAAAGGCGCGATCGTGCCGGTCACCGAAGTGATGAACAAAGCCGGTATTAAGTTTGATCCTGCTGCCTACGTGCCCGCCGTGGCCGGTTACTACACAGCGCCCAACGGTCAGATGCTGAGTTTTCCGTTTAACAGCTCAACAACCGTATTTTGGTATAACAAAGATGCGTTCAAAGCGGCCGGCCTCGATCCAGAAAAACCACCACTGACATGGCCTGAAGTCACTGCGGCGGCAAAAAAATTAAAAGACTCTGGGCACAAGTGTCCGTTTACGACTAGTTGGGTGAGCTGGACGCAGCTCGAAAGCTTCAGCGCCTGGCATAACACCGAGTTCGCGACGCAAGGTAATGGCATGAAAGGCATGGATGCACGCCTGACTGTCAATGGCCCTTTACAGACGCGCCATATTCAAAATTTGGCAGACATGGCGAAAGACGGCTTGTTTGTGTACAAAGGCCGAGCCAACGCGGCTGACCCCGTCTTTGTCGCGGGCGAATGCGCGATGACGACGGGCTCGTCGGCGCTGTACGGCAATGTCAAACGTAATGCCAAGTTTGCGTTCGGTACGTCGACCTTACCGTATTACGCTGATGTGCAAGGTGCACCGCAAAATACCGTGATTGGTGGTGCCAGTTTGTGGGTGATGGCAGGTCGCAAAGCCGACGAATATAAAGGCGTTGCACAGTTCTTTGACTTCTTGTCGCGTCCAGAAGAGGCCGCTAAAAGTCATCAGCGCACCGGCTATCTGCCTTTGACGATCGCCTCGTTTGAGTTGACTGAAAAGTCAGGCTTTTATAAGGCGAACCCGGGCACCGATATTTCAGTGACGCAGATGATTCGCAAAACAACCGAGAATTCGCGCGGGATTCGGTTGGGTAACTTCTTGCAAATTCGCACTGCAGTGGATGAAGAACTCGAACAAGTCTGGGCCGGCAAAAAAACCGCTAAAGACGCACTCGACTCAGTCGTCAAACGCGGTAACGAGTTGCTTGAGCGTTTTGAAAAAGCGAATCGTTGAAACTACCTGCAGCGAAAGCGCTAAGGTCGGAGTCGGCCTGAGCGCTTTTTAGGTTATGGAAAAAAAAGTACGTTTTAAATCGCGTTGGTTGCCTTGGGTGCTACTCGCACCCCAGTTGGCGGTTGTATTGATTTTTTTCTTCTGGCCTGCAGGTCAAGCACTGTATCAAAGTGTGCTCCAAGAAGATGCCTTTGGTATGTCGCGCGAATTCGTGGGCATGCAGAATTTTTCACGTCTGTTTAATGATCCGCTTTATCTCGAATCATTTCAAACCACGGCCGTATTTTCAGTATTGGTTGCCGTGTGTGGTTTGACGCTCGCCTTGTTGCTTGCAGTGATGGCCGATCGCGTTTGGCGGGCCGCCAGTGTGTACAAGACGCTGCTCATTTGGCCCTACGCGGTCGCGCCCGCTGTCGCCGGTGTGTTGTGGCTGTTTTTGTTTGCTTCACCAATGGGCGTCATTGCTTTTGCCTTGCGTTGGCTAGGTGTAGATTGGAATCATCTGCTAGATAGCCGTGATGCCATGACGCTGATTGTGGTGGCCGCAGTCTGGAAGCAAATTTCTTACAACTTTTTGTTCTTTTTGGCGGGTTTGCAGTCGATTCCAAAGTCATTGCTTGAAGCGGCAGCGATCGACGGCGCAACCCCCTGGCACCGCTTTCGCACGATCGTGTTTCCGCTGCTATCACCCACAACGTTTTTTTTGCTGGTCATTAACGTGGTGTACGCGTTTTTTGACACCTTTGCCATCATCGATGCCACGACGCATGGTGGCCCGGGTAAAGCCACGTCAATCTTGGTTTACAAGGTGTATTACGATGGTTTTAAAGCGATGGATATGGGTAGTTCTGCTGCGCAGTCTGTGATCTTGATGGTCATCGTAGTGTGTTTGACCGTCGTGCAGTTTCGATTTATCGAACGCAAAGTGCAATACGCATGAGCACCAAAAAAAATCATCATGATTGAAAGACGCCCCGGCCTAACTGTTTTGTCTCATCTGGTATTGCTACTAGGTGTCTTGATTGTGGCGTTTCCGGTGTACGTGACGATCGTCGCCTCAACCCAAACCACTGCACAAATTACGCAAGCCATCCCGATGTCGTTGGTGCCCGGCGAGCATATGCTCGAAACCTATCGGGTCGCGTTGTTTGGCGGCAGCACCGAGTCGGGTGGGCGCATTTCACCGGCCTGGCCGATGATGTGGGTCAGTCTTGTCACCGCGCTTTTAATTAGCGTCGGAAAAATTACCATCTCAATGCTCTCGGCCTTTGCCATTGTCTATTTTAGATTTCCGTTTCGGGGGCTTGTTTTTTGGATGATTTTTATTACTCTGATGCTACCGGTCGAGGTACGTATCGGGCCTACCTACGAGGTGGTGTCCAATCTTGGCATGCTGAACTCGTACGCGGGGCTGACGGTGCCCTTGATGGCGTCTGCCACAGCGACCTTTTTATTCAGGCAGTTTTTTCTGACAGTGCCTGACGAGTTGGTCGAGGCTGCGCGCATGGATGGCGCGGGTCCCATGCGGTTTTTTTGGGATGTACTGTTTCCGCTTTCACGCACGAGTATCGCGGCGCTGTTCGTGATTCAATTTATTTATGGCTGGAATCAATACCTGTGGCCCTTACTGGTGACTACAAACGAAAATATGTATCCCGTGGTGATGGGGATCAGGCGCTTAATTTCGGGCGATGCTTATACTGAATGGAACGTTGTCATGGCGACGGCGATGCTGGCAATGCTGCCTCCAGCGCTGGTTGTTGTGCTGATGCAAAAGTGGTTTGTGAAAGGGCTGGTAGATTCTGAAAAATAAATCCTCAGTTGAATTGTTCAAGACGTGTCAAAACGCACCTGAGGTGACCGACACATTAAGCAGAGCAAATTTGAGCCGCGACATCCAGGCCATAACACCCAAGTCATAGTATTCAATTCACAGTATTCAATTCACAGCATTCAATTCATAGCATTCAATTCATAGCATTCAATTCACAGCATTCAATTCAAAGTATTCAATTCATAGCATTCTGGCCACAACACCTTAGTCATAACACCTTAGTCACAACACCTCGAGCGTATACGGACATGGCCGCCATTTCTTTAAAAAACATTGTTAAACAGTATGGCGTGGGTAAAGCCGCAGTACAGGTGATCCATGACGTCTCTGCCGAAATCAACGATGGCGAATTTGTGGTCATCGTAGGCCCCTCGGGCTGTGGCAAGTCAACACTGCTAAGGATGGTGGCTGGGCTTGAAGAGATTACCGCCGGCACCATTTCAATTGGCCCACGCGTGGTCAATGACCTTGAGCCTGCCGAGCGAGACATTGCGATGGTGTTTCAAAACTATGCGCTTTACCCGCACATGAGTGTGTTTGAGAACATGGCCTACGGTTTAAAAATCGCGCGCGTGCCCAAGGACGAAATCAAAGCCCGCGTTGAAAAGGCGGCAGGTATTCTTGAACTGATGCCGTACTTGGACCGCAAGCCGCGGGCGCTATCGGGTGGGCAACGCCAGCGCGTGGCCATGGGGCGAGCGATCGTGCGTCAGCCCCAGGTGTTTTTATTTGATGAACCCCTGTCAAATTTAGATGCAAAACTGCGTGCGCAGACGCGACTTGAAATTCAAAAGTTGCACCGTGAACTTGGCATTACCTCGTTGTTTGTCACACACGATCAAGTTGAAGCGATGACTTTAGCGCAACGCATGCTGGTCATGAATGGTGGCGTGATGGAGCAGTTTGGTACACCAGAGGAGGTGTACAACAAGCCGGCAAGCACGTTTGTCGCCAGCTTTATCGGCTCGCCGCCGATGAACTTACTGAAAGCAGCGCCGGGCGTGGCTGCGGGCTCGATTTTGGGGATCCGGCCCGAGCATCTTGAACTTGGCACTGAGGGTTGGGCCTTAACGGTTGACGGCATTGAGTTACTTGGCGCAGAGCGCCTGTTGTATTGTCGCCTGCAAGAAGAACCACTGATTGTGCGTATTCACGAAGAGCAACAGGCACCGAAAGTAGGTGCAACGATTTACGCTAAGCCGCGCGCCGATCGCCTGCATCTGTTTGACGCGCGCACTGGGTTACGTATGTAAGGGTTTTCGCTAGGGCGCGCTAGGTGC
>JBIIWK010000021.1:0-19092 GCA_044338955.1 Burkholderiaceae bacterium | reverse complement strand
GGTTGTGCATCACGCCTTTAGGTTTTCCTGTTGTGCCAGAGGTGTAGCAGATCAATAAAACATCTTCAACGCGGACAGCTAGCTCAGCGGCTTGAAGTTGTTCGCGAGCCTGCGCTCGCTGCATGAGGGATTCAAGATGAACGGCATATACAGGTAAGGGACTGACTGATGTTGTCTGCATCGCTGCTTGTTCAGGCTCGGTCAGAATGACGCGCTTCAGCGCAGGTAGCTCTTTTAATTCGAGTAGATCGTGCTGGGCGTCTGCGAGGCTGGGTGCGATCTGTTCGAGCATGTTTAAATAATTGATCCCGTAGAGCGCCGAGGTCATGACCAAGGCCTTGGCATCGGATTGCGCCAAAATATAGCTAGTCTCTGAGGCGGTGTAACGGGTATTGATTGGCACTAACACGGCGCCGATTCGTGCGCAGGCACAAAACGTGAGCGCCCATTCAAGCGAGTTACCAAGCCAAACTGCGACGTGATCCTGCCGCCCTAAACCGAGCGTCAGGAGCGACTGAGAAAATTGGTCAACCTGCTTGTCAAATTGTGAAAAGGTGATTGATCTCTCAGTCGTTTTAAAAAAATCTTGATCGGGCCATCTTGCACTTGATCGTCTGAGTGCCAGGCCAAGCGTGAGCCCATCGACCTCGGATAGCAATGGTTCGTTCATACTGAGTAGCCACCATCTACGCACAGATGCTGGCCAGTAACATAGGCGGCGGCAGGGGTTGTCAAAAATGCGGCGACCCCGGCGACTTCTTCGATGGTTCCAAAACGTTTCAGGGCAGTGTTGCGCTTCATTGCCTCAATAAACTCCGGTTTGACTTGCGGCTTTAGGCGGTCAAACAACCCGCCATCTACAACGCCGGGGGCAACGCAGTTTGCTCGAATGTTGTAGCGCCCCTCTTCTCGGGCGATGCCTCTGACCAAAGCTTCGATCCCCGCCTTTGGTGCAGTCGATAAGATATCTAAGGGCGGATGACGGTCGAGTCCGGCCGTTGTAATGGCGACGATTGAGCCGCCACCAGTTTGCCGCATCATTGGCAAGACCGCCTTGATGACGTGAAAAAATCCATTGAGTTCATTATTGATAGTGCGGTGCCATTCCGCGTGATCGATATTGCCGACAAAGGTCATGGTGATGTCCGCACCAGCGGCAAAAATCAGAGTGTGAATGCAGTGGTAGCGGTTTTTAATTTCCGTTAACGCGGTCTGGACCTGTTCTTGAGAAGAGAGTTCGAGCGCAAACGCTTCGGCCGTGTGACCCAGTTGCTCGATTTCGCCGACAGTTTGTTGCGCCGCTTGAGCACTTGAGCGATAGCTCAGCGCGACCTGAGCACCGTGTGCTGCGAGCGCAAGGCAAATGCCTTTGCCGATCCCGCCGCTTCCGCCAATGACAACGGCCACTCCGGACGGATAGTTGCCATGAGGAGGAGGTAAGGTTGAGTTGGGTTGCATAATGTGTCTCAGCTGCTAAAAGTTATTCGTCGAATGAGCCCAAATCTGTTTCATTTGACTACGGCGCTTCGCTTTGTCGTAAATTGGCCGAAATGATACTACCAAGTGTCATTAATAATGATAATTAGACATTGCGCGCATTGCGCAAATAATTCTAGACGCTCGGAGATCAATCAAAGTTTCGAAATTCCAGAAAACAAATATTAATGCGTTGCATTGCAGGCGTGATTAGCGCGTTCTTTTAGCGGGTATGTCGTGACGACCACGACTCCCTTTAAAAATGATCTTGAAATTGATTATGCTGGGCTATTGTTATGCCCCACGCTCTGCCGATGGTGTGTTTGATCACTATCAGAACTTGGCTAGCGCGGTGGATATAGGCATCTGCGTCTATAGCTCAACCCTATCTGAATTGGGTTACTACATTACGCCACCCGAGTTGCTGCGCGGCAGCCGTTGCAACATATTGTGCGTATCGCCAATCAATTGCATAGCAAGTTCTTAGCCAAAGGTCAGCATAACGTTGCCTTGACCAAGGCGATCACAGAGATGTTTGGAATGGTAGGAGGGGCCGTGCGCCCCCCTTTGTATCGCGCAGCAGCTGACGAGGTGCAAGCTGCACGAGCACTGCTTCAGTCAGAGGGCTTGTTGTCGTAGCGAGCGTCAGGCAAACAGGATGCGGTACTCGTCATTTTGCAGGTACCGTATCGCAGAAAGCGACTGAGACGGTACCTGCGGTAACCAGACTTACTCAGCTTTTACGCCGACGGTCTTAATCAGGTTGCCCCACTTGGCGATTTCAGCTTTTAAAAACGCGTCTGCCTGGGCGGGTGTGTTGCCAACCGTGAGAATTCCTTGATCTTCAAAGCGTTTGATGAGCTCTTCGGATTTCAGCGCTTCTCTGACTGTTGCCGATAACTTATCGACGATCGCCATTGAGGTGCCGGCAGGTGCAAAGAACATGACCCAACTAGAAGACTCAATCTTTGGACCGCCAGATTCAACAATCGTGGGGACGTCAGGGTAGCTGGTCAAACGCTTGTCAGAGAAGAACGCCAGTGCTTTGATTTTACCGGCACGAATATTTGCACCTACACCGCTTGGCGCATCAACCAAGATCTGAATGCTGTTTGACATTAAGTCTGTCATGGCAGGCGCGGTGCCCTTGTAGGGGACGTGCACCATATCGATACCGGCGGTATGCTTCAGCAGTTCAGATGTCAGGTGAGCCGCTGCGCCTACGCCTGAGGAGCCAAACGAGAGTTTGCCAGGATTGGCTTTGGCGTAGGCAATTAACTCGCCTATCGAGTTCACCGGCAGATCTTTATTCACTGAAAGCACTAACGGTGTAATCGCCACCAAAGAGATCGGTATCAACGATTTGTATGGATCAAACGGCAACTTGCCTTCGTATAGCGTGACGTTGGCGGCATGCGCGGTGATAGTCGTGAGCATGGTGTAACCATCGGGCGCGGCTTTGGCGGCCTGATCGACACCGATAATCGAATTGGCGCCAGGCTTGTTTTCGATGATGATCGACTGCCCCAGAATCGTTGCCATTCGAGACGTCACGATGCGAGTGACGTTGTCGGTGTAGCCCCCAGGGGTGTAAGGAACAATCCATTTAATAGATTTGTTTGGGTAGTCTTGCGCGAAGCCCGCCCCTGACGAAAAAATCAGCGCTGTCGCAGCGAGCGCGTGTATCAAGTTTTTCAAGATAGTCTCCGGAGATTCAAATTCAGTGGTTGCAAGGATAACCGCGAAAGAGGGAGACTCGGCGTTGCGCGTATTGGGTATAACCCTTGTATCGACCGGTTCATATTGCCGCCGCTCGATTCTGGACTTACCATTGGTCACTTCTGTTCACACTGAAAGGGTCCACGATGACAGCTCGCCGCGATTTTCTTCTCTCAACGACTGCGTTAGCCGCCAGCGCGCTTGTGCCTGGCTTGGCTCACTCGGCGACGTTTCCGACCCGAACCATTAAATACATCTGTCCGTGGCCGGCTGGCGGAGCGACCGATGTTGTGATGCGAGTGCTCGCCGAAAGCGCAGGCAAAATACTGAACACTAGCGTCATTATTGAAAACAAGCCCGGAGCCGCGGGGGTGTTGGGTGGGGCTGAGCTTGTGAATGCCAAACCTGATGGCTATACGCTTGCACAGTTACCGATTTCTGTTTTTCGTGTTCCACACATGCAAAAAACTACCTTCGACACACTGACTGACTTTACGTGGATCATCTGTCTGACCGGCTACACTTTTGGTCTGGTCGTGCCAATTGATTCGCCGATTAAGTCAATAAAAGAGTTGGTGGCTTGGGCGAAGGAAAATCCAAACAAGTTTACCTACGGCACGCCAGGGACCGGGTCAAGCCCACACTTGGCGATTGAAGAGTTTGCGCAAAAAGCAGGCATTCAGCTTTCGCACATTCCGTTCAAGGGTGGTGCGCAAAATCTGCAGGCAGTGCTTGGAGGGCACACCATGGCGATGAGTGACTCGACAAGTTGGGGGCAACTCGTTGACGCCGGCAAGCTGCGCTTGTTAGCCACCTATGGCAGCAAGCGTACAACGCGGTGGTCAAGCGTTGCGACCTTGAATGAGCTTGGTTACGACACCGTCTCTGACTCTCCTTTTGGTGTGTGTGGCCCGAAAAATATGGACCCAGCCGTTGTCAAAATTTTGCATGACGCCTTTCAAAAGACGCTTAAAGATCCAGCGGTCATTGCGGTTTTTGCTCAGTTCGATCAGCCGATTATTGAGATGAATACTGCGCAGTACACCAAGTACGCGAAAGAGACATTTGTGGCTGAGCGTAAAACGATTGAAAGATTGGGGATGTTAAACAAAGACTAAGCTCAACCTCAACGCCTGCTTGGTGATTGAGTCGGGCTTAGTCGTTTCACCCTCATACAGCAGATCGCGGCGGCAATCGTCGCGATCTGCTGTATGTATCTATTTTTTTGAGTGCGTAAGCGCTAATTGCTAAGCGTTTCGAGTTGCGGGTGTGAGCCATCGAGCAGTTTGTGGTGAGCAAGGACCATCTTGCTAACCGCTTTGCGGCTGATCTTGCCTTGCGGGTTGCGTGGCAACGCCCGAACCGAAACATATAACCTTGGACGTTTGTGGCGCGACATGCCTTGAAGCAAGGTTTCGCACTGTTGCTGCCAGTCGGGCTGCGTGCCTTCAGCGACGGCAACAATGATCTCGCCCCAGTAGTCTGATGCGAGCGATGTCACGCAGATCTGCGCGCATAAGGTGTTGGCCGCCAGCTGCAC
The DNA here is from genome assembly GCA_044338955.1 of Burkholderiaceae bacterium. Lineage (GTDB taxonomy): Bacteria > Pseudomonadota > Gammaproteobacteria > Burkholderiales > Burkholderiaceae_B > Zwartia. The sequence goes on along the minus strand of JBIIWK010000021.1, from coordinate 14,357 downwards.
CTCAATCTCGTCGGGATTCACTCGATAGCCGCCTGTTTTGATGACGTCAGCGATACGGCCCGTCAGCACCACGCGACCGGCTTGATCGATATAACCTAAGTCGCCCGTGTGATGCCAGCCGTCAGGTTCGTGAGCTCTGAAGCCATTGCTATCGATCAGGCCTGAAGACATGTGTGGTGAACGCAATAAAACCTCACCATCGCTACGCTCTTCATTTTGTGCGGTCAGCGCATCGGGTGCCTCGATTTTGATTTCGACACCCGGTGCAGGCCAACCCACACAGGCACCCGCCGGCACCTCAGCTTGTGAAAAATAGTGATGGGTGTCTTGTGGGCCTAACACCGTGATTGGGTTGACGCACTCAGATTTGCCAAAGGTGATACGCACCTTAGGGCCAAACATGGCGTGCGCGCGCTGGTAAAGCGCTGGGGTCAATGGTTGTGTACCCGTAAAGATGCATCGCACGTGATCGTAGCGTTTACCTGCTAGCGCTGAAGTGATTTTGGCGAGCACCGTGGGCGGAGCAAATATGGCGTCGAGCGAATCGCTGTCAAGCAAAGGGGCGATTTTTTCGAGATTGACGCCGTCATGCAGGATGATCGTCGCGCCATGATCTAACCAGGCAAAGGCCAGTAATGAAGCGCCGTGCACAAAAGGCGTCATGAGTAAGATTGTGACGCCAGGCTCGGGTACAAAGGGTAGGGTCGCTTTGAGCAGTTGCTCGCCCATCCAGCGCGCGCCGTTGGTGTACACAACGCCTTTAGGTTTACCTGTAGTGCCCGAGGTAAAAAGAATGCGTGCTGACTGATTAAACGCGACTGGGGCGAGCGGTTCTATTGCAGCGTTCGGCAAAGATGGTTCGGCAGCGATACTTTCTGCTGATAATGTACTGAAGCCAGCGCCCACCAGCTCGGGCGCGCGTTTTTCAAGGGTCAGGATGGTTTTGAATTTGGCGAGCTCGGCGCACCACTGGATTTCATCTAGGGTATACCCCCAGCTAAGCGGGATTTCAGTTGCACCTGCAAGTCGGATACCGTACGATGCCCACACTGCTTCGATTGAGTTGGGTAGCAGCGATGCAACTGCCTGACCGGGCTTGAGCCCATTTCGCTTTAATTGTTTAGCGAATGCATGGGCGTAGTGACTGAGCTGTCCGTAAGTCAGAGAATGGCCCGCGCCATCAGAGACCGCGACGTGCTCACAGAAGCGCTGGGCAAGGCGGTTTAGGGCTTCAGACCAGGCGATGGGTGGCTGTGCAGTTTGGTTCATGTTTCGTTGACTGTGCTTTGAAAAATTTAAGAGCCTTTATCTGGCTGCGAAATGCGTGAATTGCCGTGAAAAAAGCGTAAGTTCAGTGCTGTCGCCCATAGTAAAGGTAATTAGGATCCGTTCATTTTTTCTACAACTCGTTTGTCCATACTGTGCAAGGTGACCCAATGAAAGTGAAAGTAAAGCAAACTATTGATCAGACAATCCAGCCAAGTCGTGCTCGGCGCTCGCTTTTGGCTGCTGCTGGCGCGGCGCTTACGGGCGCGGGGCTAGGCTTACCTGGTCTTGCTCAGGCGCAGGCGGCATATCCTTCCAAGGCTCTGAAGATTGTGATTCCGTGGCCTCCTGGCCAGGCGACCGATCTTGTGGGCCGAGCTCTAGCGATGGGGCTGACCCGTATTCTCGGACAAAGCGTAACACCCGAGAACAAGGCTGGTGCCGGTGGCATGATTGGCACGGATTTAGTTGCCAAAGCCGCACCTGATGGGTACACCTTGCTTGCTGCTTCAAGCGGTCCGATTACTGTCGCCCCCTTGCTGCAGCCAACGCCTTATAACGTAAGCAAAGACCTGACTTTTATCGCGATGGCGGGTTTGTCACCTTATGTGCTGGTGACCGCCCCTGATTTTCCGGCTAAAGACGCGGCGGCCTTGGTCGCGTTGGTTAAAGCTAATCCTGGCAAGTACACTTTTGCATCATCGGGTACCGGCGCGACTGCGCATCTGATCGCTGAGGCATTTAATGCAGGCGCGGGTTTGAAGGCTGTTCATGTGCCTTACAAGGGATCTTCTCCTGCGTTAACTGACGTGATAGCGGGTCGTGTGAGCTATTGCATTGAAACTGCCGCGGCCACCATGCCTTTTGTGCGTGATGGTCGATTAAAAGGTTTGGGTGTGTCACTAGTCAAAGGTAGTGCGGTAACACCCGGTATGCCTCCGCTGGCCACAGCGGCGGGTATTCCAGGGTTTAACTTAGGTGCTTGGGTGGGATTAGTTGCACCCGCCGGCCTGCCTAAAGACATCGCCGATCGGTTGGCTAAAGCTGTTCAAGAGATCATGCAAGCCCCAGACACGCTTGAATTGTTCAACCGTATCGCTGTTGAAATCGATTTCAAACAAGGCGCTGAGTTCGCAAAATACTTAAATGACACAACGACTTTATTTGCCGACGTGATCAAGCAAAATAACATCAAGATCGAAGGCTAAATCCTTGCCTGGCAGTTGAGATTGGCCTGAGGTTTTGTACCTTAGGCCATTTTTTTGCCTGCTCGCCAAGTCAAACTGTAGGCGTAAGTGTGAAACTCAGGTTTGCGCTTTGAATCATTTGCTGCGCTGCAGCAATAAATCAAAAAAATACTTTTATAAACGACGTGCGTTTTTTTACCTTACAAAAGCCCTACGGCTTTCCACGCGACGCCGTAATACAGATAGAATAGAATTACCTACCTAATGTAAGAACAAGGTTCAGAAAAAATGAACGGGGATGCGAGATGATGGAAATGCGTTTTGAAACACCCAAAACAGCCGAGGCCGCTTCGGCGCTGATTGCTGCGACACCTGGCTTGTCAAAGATTTTCTCAGGCGGTACTGACCTGATGGTTCATATGCGGTCGGGCAATATCAAGCCTGAGTTGGTGCTTGATATCAAAAGCATCGCCGAAATGAATGTGATCGCCGTTGAAAACGGTGGCTATCGTGTTGGTGCTGCGGTCTCCTGTATGCAACTGCTCGAGAACACCGCCTTCGCCACAATGTGGCCCGGCGTGATTGATGGCGCGAACCTTGTGGGTTCGATTCAGGTGCGTGGTCGCGCAACCCTCGGTGGCAATCTTTGCAACGCGTCTCCCGGTGCGGATACGGTTCCTGCAATGATCGCTGCGGGCGCAATCGCCAGCATCGTTGGCCCCAATGGCCGTCGTGATGTGCCTGTTGAACAGATCCCCGCAGGCCCAGGCAAAACTTCGCTGGCGAAAGGCGAGCTGATCGTGTCGTTCTTCTTGCCCAAGCGTGCGCCACATTCAGGCGATGCGTATTTGCGCTTCACACCCCGTACCGAAATGGATATCGCGGTGGTGGGTGTTGGTTTGAGTCTGACTCTCGATGACAAAGGCGTGTGCACACATGCACGCGTCAGTCTCGGTGCGGTGGCCGATCGTGCTTTGTTGGTGCCTGAGGCCGCTGCGGCCTTGATTGGCACGACAGTCGACGCAGTCGCCTTGGCTAAATTGGCAGCTGCAGCAAGCGCTGCAGCACGTCCAATCGATGATAAGCGCGGAACCAAAGTATTTCGAATCAAAGTAGCAGGTGTGCTCGCTAGACGCGCAGCAGAAAAAGCGCTCGCTAGAGCGAAGGGGAAAAACTAAATGTCAAAGCATCACGTCACAACAGTTATTAACGGTGATCCGGTTGAGTTTTTGTGTCAGCCGAACGTCTCTTTGCTCGATGTCTTGCGCGACGAGTTAAACATGACCGGCACGAAAGAAGGCTGCGGCACAGGCGATTGTGGCGCCTGTAGCGTGACCCTTGACGGCCGGTTAGTGTGCTCATGCCTGGTCCTAGGTGTCGAGGCTCAAGGTAAAACAATTCAAACCATTGAAGGGATGGCTAACGGCGAAACCTTGCATGTGTTGCAGCGCAAGTTTCTTGAGCACGCAGCTTTGCAGTGCGGTATTTGCACCCCAGGGTTTTTGATTGCCGCGCGCTCTTTGCTTGAGCGTAATAACAATCCAACTGAAGAAGAAGTGCGTTTTTGGTTGGCCGGTAATCTGTGCCGTTGCACCGGCTACAACAACATCATTACCGCGGTGCTTGAAGCCGCGCGCGAAATGCGAGGAGCCTAATCATGTTGACGAACACTAAAGATATCCAGCAGGTTATGAAAGTTGTGGGTACCAGCCCAGTGCGCCCTGACGGTGTGCCGAAGGTGACGGGCCAGGCGCAGTACGGTGCCGATTATTCTTTACCCGGAATGCTCTGGGCAAAAGTTTTACGCTCACCCCACGCGCATGCGCGGATTTTGTCTGTTGATACGTCTAAGGCTGCTGCCTTGCCTGGTGTGAAAGGCATCATCTTGGGTTCTGACTTTCCAGAGCATCCCTTTGATTACGTAGGCCCCGAGCGTGTCGCTCAAAACTACTGGCACATGACGCGCAACATTATGGCGCGCGAAAAAGCGCTCTTTGAAGGCCATGCTATTGCTGCTGTCGCAGCAACCACTTCAGCAATCGCCGCTGAGGCGGTCAGCTTAATTGAAGTGAAGTACGAAGTCTTACCGCATTGCATCGATGTTGAAGATGCAATGAAGCCAGATGCGCCTTTGCTCTTTGAAGACATGATCACGCGTGGTGTTGAGCCTGCGCCTAGCAAGCCTTCAAACATTTCTAAGCGTTTAGAGTTCAGCGTCGGTGACATCGCGGCAGGCTTTGCCTCGGCCGATGAAGTCGTTGAGATGAGCTTTAAAACGGCAGCCGTGCATCAGGGTTATATCGAGCCCCATTCATGCTTGGCGCGCTATGGTGCTGACGGTCAGTGTGAGTTGTGGTCAGCTAGCCAGGGTCACTTTGTGGTGCGTGCGTACACTGCAAAATTGGTCGGCATGGAAATCGGCAATCTGTTGGTACATCCAGCAGAAATCGGTGGCGGCTTTGGTGGTAAAACCGTGGTGTATGTTGAGCCAGTGGCCGTTTTGCTTTCACGCAAAACAGGTCTGCCTGTCAAGATCATGATGGGCCGCGAAGATGTATTTAAGTCAACCGGTCCAACCTCAGGTTCATCGATGACGGTCAAGATTGGCGTCAAGAAAGATGGCACGATCGTAGCGGCTGAAGGTTTGTTCAAGTTTCAAGCGGGTGCCTTTCCAGGTTCGCCAGTCATGAACGCGACCATGTGTGCGTTTGCACCCTACATCATCCCTAACGTGAAGTCGGTGGGTTTCGACGTAGTCAGTAACCGTCCAAAATCGGCTGCTTATCGTGCGCCAGGCTCACCAATTTCTGCTTTTGCAGTTGAAAGCGTTTTGGATGTGTTGGCCAAAAAGATTGGCATGGATCCACTCAAGATGCGTTTGAAAAACGCAGTGAAGGCTGGTTCGCCAACGGCTTGGGGTCCTAAGCATTCGCATGATGGTTACGCTGAAACGATTCAGGCCTTGCTTGACCATCCCCAGTACAACAAACCCTTGGGCAAAAACCAAGGCCGCGGTGTGGCTTCAGGTTTTTGGTTTAACGGTGGTGGTGAGTCAACCGCCTCTGTGCATATCAACGAAGATGGCACTGTGGTGATTGCAACGGGCAGTATGGACGTCGGTGGCTCACGCGCTTCGATGGCGCTGATGGCCGCCGAGACCTTGGGCGTGGCCTATGAGTCTGTGCGTTCAACGGTTGCTGACACAGCGTCGATTGGCTACAACCATGTCACAGGCGGTTCACGCGTCACGTACGCAACAGGTATTGCGGTCGTTGAGGCCTGCAATAAAGTGATCGAAGACTTGCGTCTGCGTGCCTCGTTGATGTGGGATACCGACATTAAAAACGTCGTGTGGTCGGATGGCTACGCCAAACCTGTTGATCCAAGCGTTGGTAACTTTGAACCGTTGTCTTTGAAAGCGATTGCTGGCAAGCGTGCAGTAACGGGCGGCCCAATTGGTTACGAAGCTTCAACCAATGCAGGTGGTCAGGCTCCTGGCTTTTCAACACAATTTGTAGATGTTGAGGTGGATCCCGAAACAGGTCATGTCAAGATTTTGCAGTTTGTCGCAGCACAAGACGTCGGTCGTGCAATTCACCGCGACTATTGCGCAGGTCAAATTGTTGGTGGTGTTGTGCAGGGCATCGGTTGGGCCTTGAACGAAGAATACATCTACGACAGTAAAGGTCGTCTTTCAAACGCCGGCTTCTTAGACTACCGTATCCCGGTTGCCTCAGACTTGCCAATGATCGAAGCTGTCTTGGTTGAAGTGCCTAATCCAAGTCATCCCTTCGGCGTGAAAGGCGTGGGCGAAGCCAACATCGTTCCTCCGATGGCAGCGATCGCAAATGCGATTGAGAACGCGATCGGTCGACGTATGACTGAGCTGCCGATGTCGCCTCCACGCGTGTTGGCCGCGATTGATGCAGGCTGACATCGCAGCGACTCCTGTTAAAGCCGTTAAGGTGACGTTCACCGCCGGCTTTAGCAGGCGTTACACCGACAGCATCAGAGAGTTCGAAGTCCAAGCAAAAAACATTCGTGGCGTGATACGCGCCATGAATGATTTGTTTCCTGGCTTGGGTGAGACGCTCGAAGAAGAAACCTCAATCGCGATTGATGGTGTGATTCATGAGGTGGATTACACACAACCCGTCAAGCCTGGCTCTGAGGTGTTTTTTATACCAAGAATAGAAGGCGGTTAGCTGAAGATCCCGTGCATAGTTTGTGCGGTCTCGTTTAAAAATGTCACGCTTCAAACAGCACACGCTGTGAGAAGCGTGATTTTTTTTGTGCTGACGGATTGAACTGCAGTTTTAAAGAGACTGTCGAGCCTCATCCAGATAGCTGTGGTTGATGTAAGACTTGGCTTGTGTGCCAGCGCGCTTCGGGATGGCTCTTAATAAAGCACTGATATCGATTAAGGACTGAATCGATTCTGGATTGGCCTGAGCATCGCGCGGAAAAATCTCGGCTGCCGTGTATTCATCCCAAGCGCGATCGGCGTACTCAGCGGTGATGCCGGTTTCGAGCATGGCGATCGTTCGGCAACCTTCTTTGTTTGCGTAAAACCATTCGTGTGCACGAATAAAGGCACGCATGAAGCGAATCACGGTGTCATGGTTCGCACGGGCCCAACGACCATCGATGTTCAGCGACGTGAATTGAAACCACGGAAACTCATCGCGCGGTTCGCACAACGAATTAAACCCTTGGTCAAGTGCGATGTAGTTTAAGGGCGCACCTTGTAAGCCCGCATCGATCTCGCCGCTTTGGAGCTTCTCCCAACGGGCCAGAATAGGGCCACAGGCCACGATCTTATAATCTTGCGGGTAATGTAAGCCGTGCGCAGTCATTAGCTTCATGACGAGCGAAGAGCTACCCGCGTCAATCGACGAGACACCGATTGTTCGCCCCTTCAGATCTGCAAACGATTTGACGTCTTTACCAGAGATCATTGAAAAAGGCAGACGATTGACGTTGCCACCAATAATTTCAAGATGACCGCCACCTTCGCTATCTAAGATGATGTGCTCGGTCACGCCCAACGCAATATCCATCCGGCCATCTTGAAGGCGTCGCCACACCTCGTCGATCGGCTCGTGTAGGTCAATCGTGACCTCAAGCCCTTCGTCTGCGAACATCCCTTGATGGGCGGCGATCCACAAGGGCATATTGAAATAATTTCTAGAGATGGCGCCGGCAACGATTTTTTTCATCATTTTTTTGTAGAGTGATAGCTCCAATACTTTACTGCAAAAATCCTAAGTGCGAGATGTTGCACGTCAGAGGCCAGAAAAAATAAAAGCTGCAGGACGGCGCGAGACCTGACGCGTTAGCGATCAAAAAACTATAGAAGTCGCAGGACATTCTTGGTGAATCTAGCGTTTCGTTGATAAGCTACGGGCAATGCAACATGACTGTGGATGATAAAGATGACACAACCTTTAGCTTTAGTGTTTGGTGGTTCGCGCGGAATTGGTGCTGCCTGTGTGCAGGCCTTAGCGCAGGATGGTTTCCGTGTAGCCTTCACCTATGTGAGTAAACCTGACGAAGCCAAAGCACAAGAAAAAGTCGGACAGATTAAGGCCTATGCGGTCGATGTTCGCGATGCGGCAGCAGTGCAAGGTTTTTTTGCGCAAGCAGCCAAGGATTTTGGAACGGGGCCTCAGACGGTTGTTGTGAACGCAGGGATTAATCAGCCCTATGTCCCCATGGGGCAGTTCACGCACGACAATTTTCGTAAGTTGATGGAAGTTAACGTGTTTGGTGCTTTTAACGTCTTGACTGAGGCGGCTAAAGAAGTGCTAGATGGCGGATCAATTATCGGGATTACAACATCCATGGTTCGCAATGCTGTGCCTGGTGGCGGCCCTTACACGGCGACCAAGGCTGCGGTCGAATCGTTGTTGCGATCAATGGGTAAAGAGCTGGCCTCGCGCGGTGTGCGTGTCAATGGCGTGGCACCTGGCGCTGTGGATACTGATTTGTTCCATTCGGGCAAGACCGAAGAGGCTAAGCTACGCGCCGCATCCATGAGCCCGTTTAATCGCATTGGCAGACCCTCCGAGGTAGCCGATGCGGTGGCATTCTTGGCGTCAGATCGAGCCTCATGGATTCATGGGCAGATCATCCAACCTAATGGTGGTCTAGTCTAGGTTGCGTGAGTACATCACAGAACCTCGAACACGCACTCGTACACTACTTTTCGAGATGGGTATGTCCGCCTGATGCAAAACCGCTCGACTTAGAGTGGTGTGCTCAAGGCGCGACCGACCGTGCCGGCATCCTTTGCTTGCCCGATAGAGCGACAAGCGGCGAGTGCCTGGGTGGCTTGCTCGGGTGTCATAACCGTTGACGCTAAGTCCATAAACTTTGCATCGACTTGTGCATCGTTCATTGGCCGCTCGATGCTCCCTAGGGCGTGTATGACGTGGTGATGCAGAACACGGCCATCATTTAGAGTTACTGTGACTTTGGCTTCATCTACCCGAATGCCAGGCTCAATCGCGACTTGTACCTTGCTGCGAAGTTTGGTGACAGCGGGATCTTGCACGGCAGCATCTGAGTATTGTCTGGCCTGGCTTTTACCTTCGTGGGTCACAATCGCCGCTGAGTGTTGCACGCTGAATTTCCCTTCAAGTCCAGTCGTGGGGGCGCTTTTTCCGGTGAGTTCTAGCACCAGTGGGTGCACCCTCAAATCGATCTGTTTGACATCGTCAGAGCTAAATTGATGTTGCTGGCGTAAGGTCAGGCAGCCATCGATAATCGGGTGAATCACTAAGCCGCAGGCGTAGGGCTTGAAGCTATTTTCAAGGGTGTGCCATACCGTGCCTAAGCCTTCAGTTGTTTTTTCAAGGTGCTGTTCGGTAGACAACACCTTTGCAAAACCGCGCGGCGCTTCAATCGCCCGTAATGAACTAGTGAAACCAGACTGTGCCATCAGTGCCGCGCTGAGACCGCTTTGCGCTGCACGTCCTGGATGAAGACTTTTGCACATCGTGCCAAAGACCTCGCGTAACCCAGCCGCTTGTGTGGCTGCAATACCAAGGGCCCAAGCCATTTGCTTGGCATCTAGTTTGAGTGCGCGGCCAACTGCTGCCGCAGCGCCAAAGCCGCCAACCGTGCCTGTGACATGCCAGCCGATATCGTAGTGAGCAGGGCAGACGCCTAGGGCGATGCGGCATTCGATCTCAATGCCAAACACAATGGCTTCGACGAAGGTGTTGCCATCAATTGGATGGTATTCGGCTAACGCAAGCAATGCAGAGAGCACTGGGCCGCTTGGGTGCACGAGCGTTGCCATGTGGGTATCGTCAAAATCCAGTACGTGTGAACTAATGCCGTTGAATAACGCGGCATTGAGAGCATCGACACGGTCGCTGCGGCCGATGACGCTTGCCTGGGGGGCACCAATAAAGGGGCGCATGGCAGTCATTGCATTTAATAAAGCGGGATGACGTGCCCCGCCTAAGGCACAACCGGCCCAGTTCACAAGGCTACGCACCGCGATCGCGCGAACGGATCCAGGAATTTTTGCACCATCAAAACTTGTGATGAAGCTGGCGAGTGTTTCAGTGGTGCCCATGTTGACTCAATTTGTATTGTGGTAATAAATTTATGATCAAAAAAATATTGTCGTGCGTGGATCGCTAAGGTGAAAGAAAACTCAGTCGGCTTTCAACTTCGCTTTCTCAATGACCTCAGTCCATTTCACCACTTCTTCGCGGATCAGCGCGTCAAATTGCTGAGCTGACTGACCGCCGGGTTCGGCACCCATCGCCGCGAGCTGTTTTTTCATCTCATCGCTCTGTAAAACTGTGGCAACGTCACGGTTGATTTTAGTGATGACGGCTGGGGGCGTACCTGTTGGGGTCACGATGCCCCACCATTGCAACACCGAATAGCCGGGTACGTCGCGTGCGATCGGTGGCACCGTTGGTATGGCTGGAAACGCTTGCGGTGTTGTCACGCCAAGTGCTTTGAGGCGTCCATTTTTAATGTGCTCGATCAAGGCGGGTACTGGGCCAAAAAAGGCTTGCACTTGACCACCCATCAAGTCGGTTACGGCCGGACCTGTACCTTTGTAAGCAATATGGGTCATTTGAATGTTGGCCATTAAGGCCAGCAGCTCTCCCGCAAGGTGGGGTGAGCTGCCAACACCTGCTGAAGCATAGTTAATTGAACCAGGCTTAGCGCGTGCGAGTGCAATAAATTCTTGTACAGAGTTGATCGGACTTGAACTATTGACGACTAAGACGAGTGGCCCTGATGCAGCAAGGACGACACCCGTAAAGTTTTTTTCTGGATCAAAAGAGAGATTCTTGTAGAGCGCACCGTTGATCGCATGGCTTGGCGATGCCATCAGGAGAGTGTAGCCATCTGCCGGCGCTTTTGATACCTGATCTGTGCCGATCGAGCCTCCGGCCCCTGCTTTGTTTTCGATCACAACGCTTTGACCCCAGGCCGCTGTGAGCTTTTGACTAATCGCGCGAGCAAGGATATCGGCGCCACCGCTAGGTGGGTACGGTACGACCATACGAACAGTCTTGTCTGGATATGCTGGTTGTGCCCAAGTCAGTGTGGCACTCAATGTCATCAGCGCAAGCACAAGCGCACGAAGAAGGTTGTGGGACTGAGGCAATAATCGCTTGTTAGGTTGCTTGAACAGCGGCTGACTAGGCTGAGTGAACAACCGTTTGTTCAGCTGGTTTAACAACCGTTTGCTAGTCTGATTCAACAACATAAGTGGCTCTCTTTGAAGTGACGGCAGGGTGATATTTTTTAGTTCAACATTCATAACGGAAGAGGGTCTCTTTGAAAAGACCACGGAGGTTATATTTTTTGATTCAAAATTTCGGCGATATGTTGTGCCGCTTGTAAGGCCAGCGTATCTTGACCTTTCGGGCAGATCACCTCTAGTCCAATCGGTAACGGACCCGGCAACGGAATCGGAATACTGACGCTGGGCATGCCTAGGATCGTCCAGAGCTTGCTAAAACAAGAGTCACCTGGATCTATCAGTTCAAGTAAAGGGGCATAGCCCGGTGAGCTTGGTGTCAGGATACACGTAGCGCCTGCAAAGAGGCTGGCGCTTTGCTCGCCGCACGTGCGAGCCAAACGCTTGGCCTCTTCGTATACCTCGGTTTTGATGGTCTGTGCGCGCTGAAGTTTTTCTTGCACGCCGGCCGAGAGGCCGTCACGGTGATGCAGCCATTCGTGTTTAAGTGAGGCGAGCCCCTCAACATCACCAATTACATCGAGCGCAGTCCCTAGCTTTTCGAAGCCAGAGGGCAAGCTAATCTGGATGATGCGAACGCCGGCCCGCTCAAGCCGCTCGCGAGCCAAGGACAGTGCCTCGCGGGTGGCGGTCTCTGCCATTGGCCAAAAGGGGTCTTCACAGATACCAACGACCAACTCAGTTGTTAAGCCTCGTTCGAATTCTTGTAAACCTTGCCAGTTGGATAAAAGACTCAAGGCAATGGCGGCGTCTTGAACGCTGCGGGTATGCCAACCCAGCGTATCAAGCGTTGGCGACATTCTTTTGACGCCTGAAATGTCAATGAGGCCATAGCTAGCCTTGAAGCCAACGACCCCACAATATGAGGCCGGTCGCACAATCGATCCGGCGGTTTGCGAGCTCAGCGCCAAAGGCACCATGCTGGCACCGACTGCAGCGGCAGAGCCACTCGACGACCCACCGGGGCTGTGCAGGGCTGAATGAGGATTGCGTGTGGGGCTGACGTTGCCGCGAGTGGCAAACTCTTGCGTTGTTGTTTTTCCAATAACGATAGCGCCAGCATCGAGTGCCCGCGTGACGATATGGGCATTGGTGCTTGGCTGATGCGTTTGATAGATCGGAGAGTTGTAGCTGGTAACAAAGTCTGCAGTGTCAATAATATCTTTGACACCAATTGGGATGCCATGCAGCAGGCTGCGCGGGGCTTCTTTGTCGAGTTGCTGGGCACGGGCCAGTGCTGCCTTGGAATCGAGGCTTGCCCAGGCCAAGACCGCCGGATCAACATGTGCGATGTGCTCTAGGCAACTGCTTACAAGCGCTTCAGACGTCAGGGTGCCGGCGCGGATGGCCTGGGCCATCTGGCCGAGTGTTAGTTGATAAGGTTCAGTCATGTCTCTGGGGCTCTTTTTAGAATACTTTTTTTAGAATACTTTTTTTAGAGTACTTTAATGCATATTGTATTGTTAACTTTCACGCCTAGGATTTTTCATGCAATCCAAACAGATTCAGCAAGCCGTTACCGCTTTATTGCCAGCCTTTCGCGATCACGGTCGCCTTGTCGCGCTAGACCCCAGCTGTCGCCCAGCTAACCGCGCTGAGGGATACGAGGTTCAGGCGGCCTTGCTTGCGGCCGTCGGTGAGCCAGGCATCGGCTGGAAAATCGCAGCCACCAGTGCGGCAGGGCAAAAACACATTGGTGTGAGCGGGCCGCTGGCAGGGCGCTTATTGAAGTCGCGCTGTTTGAAAGACGGTGCTAATGTATCGCTCACCGGAAATTTTATGGCTGTCGCTGAAGCAGAATTTGCCTTCCGAATCGGGCGAGATATCAAACGCGCGGGCAGTGCGCCTTTGCGTGTGTCAGACGTCATGGCATGCGTTGAGGCCTTGCACGTCGCCATTGAAGTGCCAGCTTCGCGGTTTGAAGATTTTGCAAAAGCAGGTGAGGCACAGTTGATCGCAGAGTTTGCCTGCGCTTGCTTTTTTGTCGTCGGGCAAGAGGTTACAACCGATTGGCGCAGCGTTGACTTAAAGGACCATCAGGTCAGTGTGACCTGCAACGGTGTAACCGTTGCGCAAGGGCAGGGCTCAAACGTGTTGGGTGATCCTAGGCTTGCCTTGACCTGGCTAGCGAACGAGTTGATTGATCACAATCGGTGTTTGCAAGCGGGTGATGTGGTGATGACTGGCACGTGCGTGGTGCCTGTACCAGTCAAGCCCGGCGATGCCGTCGTTGCCGATTTTGGTGCCTTTGGATCGGTGAGCGCGCAGTTCAATTAAAAGGGTTCAAACTTGTGGTCCCCAAGGCGCTGCAAGCATTAACTTGTTTTCTTGCGTCTGCAAGAGCGGGCGCAACTGTTTGGCAAAATTCATAAAGGCTTGGTCGCCATAGACGCCATCCCAAAACTTACGACGGTCAGCCTCATCATCGAATTTCCAGAGATGCACTAACTGATTGAGTGCACCAATGTCGCCCGTGAAATAGCCGCATAACTTTTCGGGGTGCTTGGAGAGTGCGGGCCAGCCTTCGGCTTTGTATAGCGCGACCACTTCACTCATTTTTCCAACTGTGACTGTGTAAGTGCGTAATTCGTATATCGCCATTTTTGTCTCCGATTTTTTGTTTAATTGTCTTAGAAAAATTTAATAATGGGACTGCGCACATAGTGCATCGCCCCTTCGTCATCTACCAGCCCTCAGTGCCTGGTTAACTTCGCCTAGGCGGCAACCGCCTGTGCGACCTGTTCGACAGTCTGCGCAACTTGCGCGCCGCGAATCAGTTTGCCCGGTAGGTTACCCGTTGAGACGCCATCGCGATACGTCACCACACCAGCTACGATCGTGGCACGATAGCCTTCGGCAACTTGCCCTAAGCGACGTCCGTTCGCTGGCAGATCATGTACGATTTTTGGTGCGTGAAGCTTGAGCTTGTCAAAGTCGATCACATTGACGTCGCCCTTGTAGCCTGGGCGCAGCAGACCCCGATCGTTCAATCCCACCGTAGCTGCGGTGTCGTGTGTTTGCCATTTCACCAAGGTTTCGAGTGGGATTTTTTCGCCTCGTGAGCGATCGCGTGCCCAGTGCGTCAACAGATAGGTGGGGAAACTTGCATCGCAGATAAAGCCATAATGTGCGCCACCATCGCTTAAGCCAGGTACAGTATCGCG
>JBIIWK010000208.1:0-6096 GCA_044338955.1 Burkholderiaceae bacterium | reverse complement strand
GGCGCCTGTGCAAGAGGTACATCGGCAAACCGCTCGGCCGCCGTCCCGCGGGTAAAGCGGTGTGATACACCAAGCTGTTCATGGCTCATGACGTGGATGACGTAGCGCTCGCAGTTCAGCATCGTGGCCATCGATGATGAGCCACGCGACAGGCTAAAGAGCACGAGCGGTGGTTCAAGCGATACAGAGTTAAACGAGCTGACGGTTAGCCCGACGGGAGCTTGCCCGGGCAGACTCGCGGTGATGACGGCAACGCCAGTGGGGAAGCGCCCTAGCGTTGCTCGAAAGTAAGCAGAATCAAAACTTGGTGCTGAGGCTGTCATGTTATGGAGAAATACGGTTGAGTGCCCAGCCAGTGCCAGAGCGTTGAAAGGTCAGTCGATCGTGCAGGCGCGAGGGACGCCCCTGCCAAAATTCAAAATACTCAGGTGTTAAACGATAGCCGCCCCAGTGGGGTGGGCGGGGCGGTTGATCACCATATTTTTGTTGCACCGCGGCGGTATTGGCTTCGAGTTCGGCAAGCGTTGTAGGTTGGCTTTGTGCAGAGACCCAAGCGCCCAGTCGCGAACCAAGTGGTCGGCTATGAAAATATTCATCAGACTCTTGTGCAGAGACTTTGTCGACCATCCCGTTGAGCCGTACTTGGCGCTCAAGCGGTTGCCAGAAAAAATTCAGGCTTGCCCAGGGCTGTGCGGCCAGATCTTGACCTTTACGCGAGTTGTAATTGGTGTAGAAGACAAATCCTGCCTCGTCAAAACCCTTGAGCAAGACGATGCGTGCCGAGGGTCGTCCTTGTCCGTCTGCGGTCGCGAGCGTCATGGTAGTGGGCTCGGGCACGTTTTGCTCGAGTGCCTGGTTAAACCAAAGCCCAAACTGCTCAAAGGGTGACGCCTTAATGTCCTGCTCGAGCAGGGTCCCTTTTTCGTAGCTTTGCCGTAGATCTGCGATCGACATGATGAATCCAAGTGAGGTAAATCAATAACTAAGCACCCAACGGATGCCCAATGGGCAGTGTAACGTGGGCAACCCTAGTTTTGCCAAAGGGATTGTCGGCGATCACTGGCGGTTTCTGCTAGCGCCGATGTTCTTGCGACGGAGTCGGTGCCTCTTAGAGCTGCAACTGCTACTGTTATTGCAATTGCAACTGCTACTGTTATTGCAACTGCTACTGTTATTGCGACTGCGACTGCGACTGTTATTGCTTCTGCTGCTGTTATTGCTACTGTTATTGCTGTTGTTAAATTTGGTCGAGGTGTTGGAGTCGTTGTCTTAGGCGTTCGGTTAGGGTGGCCAGCTGTTCGTCGCAAATCCCTGCGGCTTTAAGCGATTCGGAAGTTTGAGTCACGTAGTCAAAACACGATCCGTACGTACCATGCGCGCGGCAGATAATTTCAACTAAGTCATCCTCAGGGGGTTGTTTGACATAGGCGGGGCCACCTGAATCGATCACAAAGGCCATTGCAGCGACATTGCCCTGTGGCGTCTCGCACTCGAGCCAGCTTGGCAGATAAGCGCCAGTACCCATTTCACGTTTCCAAACCGCATCAAAGGTCTGCTCGACGTTTTGCGCTGAGATTTTAAATACCATCCCCTGACAGGCACCCGTTTGCTCTAAGCCAAAGACTAGGCCCGGAGTTTCAGGGGTGCCTCGATTGATGCGCGACCATAGACATAAAGAGCGGTGATAGCCCTTTAGCGAGGCCGCGCGGTGCTCAGCGTAGGCAAATTCGGGTCTCCAAATCAGCGAACCATAGCCAAAGATCCAAAGATCTTGGCCCGAACGCCAGTCTTTCAGGGCAATCTTGAGTGAAGCCAGTCGCTCTTGTTCAGTCCAGCGTAGAAAGGTATTGGCGGGTGGCGGGGCCGGAGGGATTAGGGACATATGGGTTATTTTGGCGGTGGTGTCAGGGGCGGTGGTGTATCAGTTGTGCTGCGGTTTTCATCTTTGGCATCGCGTGTGAACCAACGGCCCACGCCGAGTGCCGCGGCGGTGATCCAAAATAACGGCATGACACCACCCATGACGGCACCCAAGGCGCCAAAGGCGAGCGGCAAAGTGACTTGGCAGCCGTTAATCAGCGCCATCCGTAAACCAAACGCTTCGCCTGCGCGACCCGCTGGGGCATGGTGTTGTAAGAGGGCCAAAATCCCAGGTTGCGTCGAGCCCAGCGCCAGCCCGAGCACAAAAGACATCGACATCAAGATCCAAACCTGCGAGAAAAGCGGGTAGAGCAAAAAGTTGATGCCTGATGCAACTAAAGCAGCGTGAATCAGTTGCCATGGGCGCACGTGACGTTGAATCAGGGGCAATGCGATACGGATGGCGATCGTGGCACTGGCAAACGCCGCCAAAATGAGCCCAATGGTTGTCGCTGACAATCCTGCATTCACACCAAAAATTGGGACGACAAAGCCATGCGTATCCCAGGCACTTGAGAGCAGCATATTCGCGATAAAAACCCTACGCAAGGCTTTACTGGCGAGCAGGTCGGTGACGCTGCGTTTGACTTCGCTGACAGGCGCCTTGATATGCGAGGTGACCAAGTAGCGCTTCATGTACATGACGCCTACAAAACACAGAATCGGCGACAGTGCGAGCAATGCAAAGACGGTGCGGTGACCAAGGTGGTCAATCGAGATGCCGGCCACGAGCGGGCCCACCAGCCCCGAGGTAGCCATTGACAACGAGAGCCACGAGAAATTGCGCAGACGCTCTTCGCCAAGGCTTTGACCCATCTGACGTTGCACCGCGATTTGAAAGGTCATGTGACCTGAGCCAATCAGCACCGCTGCGATCATGAGGGAGGGTAGGCTTTGCCAGACGAAGGGCAATAATGCCCCCGCGATGACCATGATCGCGCTCGCCCGCATGGGCTTGTAAGGCCCGATGGCATCAATTAAGCGCCCGGCCTGGACCGAACAAAGCATGGGTAGCAGTGCAAACACAGCGATCAGTACGCCGACCTCGAGCGTAGAGCGTCCGAGTTCGAGGGCGGTCAGGGTAACGGCAACTCTGCCGCCCGAAATCGCAATGTGCACCAGCATGATCAACAGACACAGAACCCCCGCGCTGACAAAAGCAGACGGTAGAGGTTTGGGCGAGGGTTGGGGGGGCGACATGCTCACAGTATTAAGGGTAAATTGTGTTCCTCTCTTGCGCTCTTGTCGAGCGTGCCGTGCAGTTTTTTGGGTAGATCATGCAAAAAGACCTCTTAACAGAGCAATTGAGCCACACTTCTGACGCCGAGCGCCGCTTCGGCGGGCTCGAACGGCTGTATGGTGCGCGGTCTGGCGCTGCGCTGCAACAGGCTCACGTAGCCGTGGTGGGGATTGGCGGTGTAGGCTCTTGGGCTGCCGAGGCGCTGGCGCGCAGTGGTGTGGGGGCGCTCACGTTGATCGATTTGGATCATGTGGGCGAATCCAACATCAATAGGCAGGTGCATGCTTTGACTGAAACCTTGGGTCAGTCAAAGATCGCTGCGATGGCGCAAAGAATCCAAAGCATTCATCCTGACTGTCGGTTGACCTTGATCGATGATTTTTTAACTCCCGAAAACGTTCAACAACTGCTGCCCGCTGAGCTGACTGTCGTGCTTGACTGCACTGACCAGGTTGCCGCCAAAATCGCGATGGTGCTGCAGTCGAGGGCGCGTAAGCAAGCCCTAATCGTATGCGGCGGAGCGGGCGGCAAAACCAACTCGCTGGCCTTGCAGGTAGGCGATCTGGCTGAGGCGACGCATGATGCCTTATTGTCAAGGGTGCGCAACACCCTAAGACGTGACCATCGTTTTGCGCGTGCGTCGAATGCCGCGGGTAAGGCGCTAAGAAGGATCCCTAAAATGGGGGTGCGTGTGCTTTGGGTAAATCAACCTACCCGGCTGCCCGAGGTGTGGCAGCAGCAGGCCGAGGGGCCGGCTTTGCAAGGGCTGTCTTGCGCTGGGTATGGTTCAACGGTTACTGTCACGGCAGCGATGGGATTTGCAGCGGCGGCAGAAGCCGTAAACACTATTCTGAGTGCGCAGGCGGCGGCCTCGGCGTGAACAAGCAAACTGATTGACGAAGAACGAAGAACGAAGAGCGAAGAACGAAGAACGAAGAGCGAAGAGCGAAGAACGAAGAACGAAGAACGAAGAACGAAGAACGAAGAACTAAAAATAACGATAACTAAAAATGGCGACAACAAGATGACCCAAAGCAAAGCATTAGAAAAAATTTTATCGATGGCTGATTTTGAACGTGAGGCTGAAAAGCGTCTGCCACGTCCGATTTTTGGCTATGTCTCGGGTGCCTGCGAAGACTGCCAGTCGTTGCAAGCGAATCGAGATGTCTTCGCAGAATACGAATTCATTTCGCGCACTCTGGTCGATGTTTCAAACCGCAGTCAGCAGGTTGAGATTTTTGGTAAGACTTACGACGCACCCTTTGGCATGGCGCCGATGGGGATCACCGCGATGTCAGCGTACCGCGGAGACATCGTCTTGGCCGAAGCCGCTAAGCAAGCCAATATCCCAATGATCATGAGCGGCTCGTCTTTGATCAAAATGGAAGAGCTCATTGAGCGTGCGCCCGATGCATGGTTTCAGGCGTACTTACATGGCAAGACCGAAGACATCTCTCCTTTGATCGATCGGGTTGACGCGGCCGGCTTCAACACCCTCGTGATAACCGTTGACACACCCGCTTCATCGAATCGCGAGAACAATGTTCGCACCGGCTTCTCAACGCCGTTGCAACCCAACTTGCGCTTGGCTTGGCAGGGTGTGACCCACCCGCGGTGGTTGTTTGGTACGCTTCTTAAAACACTGTGGCACCACGGCATGCCGCACTTTGAAAACTCGTTTGCGACCCGCGGTGCGCCCATCATTTCAGCAAATGTGGCGAGAGATTTTTCAGCGCGCGGGCAATTAAGTTGGGAGCATGTGCGCGACATTCGTAAGCGCTGGAAAGGCCCCTTAGTCATTAAAGGGATATTGCACCCCGCTGACGCTGCACTTGCTCGACAGTACGGCATGGACGGTGTGATTGTCTCAAACCATGGTGGCCGGCAATTGGATGGGGCAGTCGCACCGCTGCGGGTCTTGCCACAGATTGTTGAACAATTCAAAGACGGCCCAGTCATGCTTGATAGCGGCGTGCGGCGCGGTAGCGACATGATGAAGGCCTTGGCCTTGGGTGCGCGTAGTGTGTTTTTAGGGCGACCCTTTAATTATGCGGCGGCAGTCGGTGGCCCAGAAGGAGTTGCTCATGGGATTTCACTGCTGCAACAAGAGGTCATGCGTAATATGGCAATGATGGGCATTAATCGACTGAGTGAACTGACGCCTGAGTCGTTGCTGTATGTGGGGCGTGCGGCTCGGTAGAGCGCTTCAAGTCGTTCAAAAAAAGCAGACTTCTCGAAAGCCAGCCTTACATCAATGTTTTGAGTTTGTTATTACTTTACAAAGAAAAACAACAGACATTCAGCTGTTCAACAGATCAGGCACGTGCCGCGTACTTTCTTTAGACTTTTAGACGTTTAGACTTTAATATTTTCGACATTCAACACACAATACCGGAGCAGACATGTCACAACTCGGATTCGCGATTCATACCCACAAACATACGGTCAGTGATGCAACGCTCAAGCGTTTTGCGAAGCTCGCAGTCGCCAATATCAGCGATGTGATGAGCCGCACAAACGGCACCGTTGATTTACGCCCCTTTCATAAGGGCGGAAAAATCTTAGGCCGCGCGTTTACAGTCAAAACGGCGCCTGGTGACAATCTGATGGTACACAAAGCGATTGATATGGCCGCACCAGGTGATGTGATTGTGGTGGATGCAGGTGGGCCGCAGCGCAACGCCATTATCGGTGAAATTATGTCTACGCTAGCTGCAAGCCGTAAGCTTGCGGGCATGGTGATTGACGGCCCAATTCGCGATGTGGATAGTATTAGTAAAAATAAATTTCCAGTGTTCGCACGTTCAGTCTCGCACCGTGGTCCCTACAAAGAGGGCCCAGGTGAAATCAACGTGACAGTGTCGATCGACGGCATGGTCGTGCACCCCGGCGACATCATTGTGGGCGACGATGACGGCCTGTTTGCGATTCGCCCT
>JBIIWK010000207.1:0-6097 GCA_044338955.1 Burkholderiaceae bacterium | reverse complement strand
TATTTCTACCACCCAAGCCGTCAAAGCGCTGTAAGCCGCTGCTTCAACCTATGGATTTAGCCACCGTTTTTGATCATGATCGCTTTGATTTGATCGAGCGTGACATAGCCTTTTTTATCGACGTCAATGTGACCAAATGCATCGGCGATACGGGGCATGCCATCTTTAGCCTCTAGCAGCGTTAACTTGCCATCGGCATTTTTGTCGGCCGCTTTAAAGCGCGTTTCGAGCTCAACTAACTTCTCTTGCGTGGCCGCGTCGATTGTCTGTGCTGCACTCACGCTAACAAGTGAAACCAAAGCAAGTGCGAAGACGCCTGACATCATCCGTTTTTTGAACATTGTTTGTATACCTCGTTGAAATACGTTTCGAAAAACCGCGCAAGCTGTCAAACATTTTAACCGGAAGGTCAGGCCTTATGGATTAGGTCGATACTGTGGGTAGACGACTTTAACCGCTAGCCCAAGCTGCTTCATGAAGGTTTCAAGATGAGGCTCCCAAATTGCTCGCCCGGCCTTGCTGCCAAACAAGCTATGCGAGTCTTGACCGAATTCGCCAAAGGCGACTAGCTGGGCACGCGGATTAGCCTTGTTGTAGCGTGCGAACATTTCGGTGTACACCTCTTTCGTAAAAAAACTATCGTTATCGCCATAAAACCAAAGAGATGGCAGCTTTGTGTCTTGCGCGTAGCTCGCCGCCGCCTTCGCGAGATTCAATTGCCAACCGATACAGTCCTGTTGTCGCAGACCACCCGCAAAGTTCACTAAGCCCTTTACCGAGGGATCTGGTTTGGCGGCGCCATACGCAAGTGTCGTCCAACCACCGTGTGATTGCCCCACAATTAAGGTTTGACTGCGATCCACGTAACTTAGCGTATGCGCGTGGGTAACCGTTGCAGCAACGTCCTCAGCCTGGACCAAGCCGTTCGACTCAATATTGCATCCACCCCCGACGTAGCCGCCCGTCGACTTAGAAAAGCCTGTACGCATCGGCACAAACACCACATAGCCACGCTCGATGAAATAACGTGCTGCCCAGCCTGGCGTGTAGCGCGGCTGCAGCCCGGTTGGGCCAGCGGCCTTGCCGTGATTAATCACCACCAACGGAAAAGGCCCGGGGCCCGGCGGCTTGTAAACGGTTGTCTCTAGCTCAAGGGTCCACAACGGTATTTTTTTGGGGATAAAAATGACTTCGACCGGTAAGGCAATTTGCTGCGCCACCGCCGGCAGCGCAACAGCCGCGGCCAAACAAAAGACCACGCCCATTAACGCCACACTGAGCGATCGTCGAAGGCCAAACTCGCTTCGCCTTGCCAAGCATTCAATCGCAGATGACACCATCGCTGAGCAATATCCCAAAACGACCCCTAGTAAAAGAGAACACCGCGGCGCCCGTGGTAAAAATAGCTTTTGATCTTCGCTAAAGCCTGTGCCACGAAATCCTTGGTTTTTGCGAGCGTAACAATCTCAAGAATCGCGGCGACGCTAGAACAGTACAACAATTGAACAGGATCGACCAGCTATGTATCCCGCCCCACCCGTCAAAAAAACTGAAGTCTTTGCCCGTATTCCTGACAAGTATCGTCGCCCCGGTCAAATCAGTGCCGAGCGCGTGTCGGCGGGTAAAAGCAGCCCTCACACCGATTGTTTTATCGAGGGCCCAGCCTTCGACAAAGCAGGCAATCTGTATCTGGTGGATATTGCCTTTGGTCGCGTGTTTAAAGTGAAGCCTTCGGGTGATATTGATGTTGTGGCCGAATGGGATGGCGAACCCAATGGTTTGAAAATTCATCAAGATGGTCGGATCTTTATTGCCGACCATAAGTGCGGTCTGTTACTCCTTGATCCAGAGCGCGGTAGTGTGTCGACCATCGCGCAAAGGTACATGACCGAAAACTTTAAAGGGCTCAACGATTTGTATATTGCCCGCAATGGCGATATCTACTTTACCGATCAGGGGCAAAGTTCGATTCAAGATCCCAGCGGGCGCGTGTATCGCCGCGATGTCGCCGGCCACACCGTTCGCTTATTGGACAACGTACCAAGCCCAAACGGCATCGTCATGAGCCCAAATGAAAAAACACTTTACGTGGCGGCCACGCGCGGTAACTGTGTGTGGCGTGCCAACTTGCTGCCTGACGGCACAGGCTTGGTCAGACCCGGGATTTTCGTACAAATGTCTGGCGCCTCTGGGCCTGACGGGATGGCCATTGATCAAGCCGGCAATCTTGTCGTTGCGCATGCAGGCGCGGGCATTGTGTGGGTGTTCTCGCCCTTGGGTCAGCCAATCTGGCGCATCGATTCATGCCAGCAAGCCCACACCACCAACGTCGCCTACGGCGGCCCACAAAACCGTCATCTGTACATCACCGAATCTGAAAGCGGCTGCGTCTTGGTCACCGAGATGGAAGTCGCGGGGCAACCGATGCACTCGCATCTTTAGAGCAGTCAGTTTGACAAGAGATTTACGTATACTGGCAAAAATTTCACTCAGGAGTATGCAGTCATGTCGCGTTACTTGTTCGCTTTGATATTTGCTGGAATCACCTTCGCCACCCAGGCACAACCCATCAATGAGCGCTGGCTGGGGCGTTGGCAAACAGGCGAAACCACCTTAATCGTGACCGGGCAGAGCGTCATTAACCATGACAAAGTCTGTCGCTGGGTTGGCAAAGAGCCAACCGGAAACTTTAGTGGTTGCGTGGCATTTTATGGCGGTTCAACAAGCAAACAAGAGATGACCGGGCGTCTGCAAGACATGCGCACGTTTATTAAGGGGTTTGGCATGGATGCTGCCTCGCTGGCGCAGGCAAACAAAACATTCGCCGAGTTGCAAACGACACTCAATGCGCTGAGCTCCGATACATTTCGGTATGTCTTAACGAGGGATGCAGACTATCAAGGCTCGGGTGACTGCGGCTCAGGATACATTCTGGATAAAGAGAACGTCCACGTTGTGAGCAACTGTGAATCCGCAGGGCCAGAATTTGCGCTAGGCGTCACCGCGATGCAAAAAGTACAAGCCCCCGCCGCGGTCGCCCAGCTCAATGGCCGTTGGTTCAGCACGCAATGGAAATACGGCTACGAACTCAAGAACGGCGTTGGCACTGCAACAGCCAGCAACAGCGCAAAGTTTAAAGTCGGTGACGAGATCATTTATCTCAAACCAGTTTCAAACAACAACTTTGAGGGCGAACAAGTTTTTCAAGACGGCAAATTTCACCAGATCAAAGTCAGCCTGTTACCGGATGGCAAACTTCAATTCAGAGGCGAAAAGAATATCTCTTGGACGATGAGCCGACAGTAAGCTCGACTAGAGAGCCTACTCGACCTCAGTTAAGTGCGTTTTAACAACGAGGCAGCATCTGTAGGCACTGATAGGTTTCGTGTGCGTGCTGGCGAATGTTAGGTAGTACGTGACCTAGATAGCCGCACTGGCTCTTATTGGCCTGAGCCTGTCCGCACCGCGGCATCAATCAACTGACGCGCAATGCTGACTGGATCGGGTACCAGCGGTAAGTCGTCACGCGA
Organism: Burkholderiaceae bacterium; assembly: GCA_044338955.1. Taxonomy (GTDB): domain Bacteria; phylum Pseudomonadota; class Gammaproteobacteria; order Burkholderiales; family Burkholderiaceae_B; genus Zwartia. The sequence continues at coordinate 2,567 of JBIIWK010000207.1, read as the reverse complement.
AAACCAGCCAGCGTCTTCGATTTCGTTTGGACAAGGGGTGATGTCGCCACCCGCGTAGTCAGCAAAATACGCCACCATCAGTGAGTTAGGAAACGGCCATGACTGGCTGGTGAAGTAGCGCAGATTGGTGATTTCGAGGCCAACCTCTTCGCGTACCTCGCGTACCGCGCACTGCTCGAGGGTTTCGCCTGGCTCAACAAAGCCGGCCAAGGCACTAAACATGCCAGGCTTAAAGTGAGGACTGCGTGCCAGCAGCAAATCATTGCCGCGTTCGATTAGCACCATCACAGCGGGTGAAATACGTGGATACACCGAAAGCTTACAGGCTGGGCAATCCATCGAGAATTCGGTCTGTTTTGAAATGGTCGGGGTGCCGCAATGACCACAGAACCGGTGGTTTTTTTGCCAGTCAATGAGCTGTGTGGCGCGCCCAGCCAAGGCAAATAACTCTGCACCCGCTAAGGCGTGCAGGCTACGCACAGGGCGCAACTCACCTTCAATGTGAGCCGGGATCTCGCTGACTTCGATCGTGCGGCAAGGGATGCCCTGCCAATGACCAACAAAAAGCGAATTTTCAGGGTTGCCAAAATCGACGGCATAACCTCTAGGAAATACATGCCCATCGCTTGTATCCTTCGCGGTCAACATCTGGTTGTCGCAACGAATTAGCCAATAGCTCAACTCACTCATAGGGATCCCTGAAAAATAGTTAGTCTTATTATTATTGTGCAATGCCGTAATTGTATGCCTTTGGCCAACACCATCAAAACCGACCTTGCTCCAACATACAAATCGCCTGCTTCAAGGCCCAAATCTACTCATTCACCGCTCGGATCACCTCAGCCATTCATTTTTCTGCCGTTTGATGCCTGAGTCTCGTTCAGCTCAGGATTAGGTCGGTTATTCTCCAGCCTCAACTCTTTTTGGCAAGATCCCATGCAAACCGAAAGCTTTATCCCCGGCAAAGACGTCTCACTCGAATCCACCATTGCCACCATGCAGGCAAAACTTGCCGCGCGCGGCTTTCGACTCGATGAATCGTCGTGGCTCAATCCGGTAGAAGCGATTTGGTCGGTGCATGTCAAAGACCAAGACTGCCCGATGCTGTTTGCCAATGGCAAAGGTGCCACCATGCTTGCCGCCCGCGCCAGCGCCTTGGGTGAGTTTTTTGAACGCTTGGGCACCCATTATTTTTGGACACACTTTCATTTGGGCGAGGCCCGCGCCAACAAAAGCTTTGTGCACTACCCGCAAGAGCGCTGGTTTGCCTTGACCGAAGACGGCGCCTGGCCCAAAGAGTTACTTAATCCAACGCTGCAAGCGTTTTATAACCCTGACAGCGACATCGATAGCGAAGTGCTGGTCGATTTAAACTCAGGCAATGTCGATCGTGGAATTTGCGCCCTGCCCTATACGCGCCTGAGCGATGGCGCTCTGACCTGGTTTCCAGTGAACATCATCGGCAATCTTTATGTCAGCAACGGCATGGCAGCCGGCAACACCCCAAACGAGGCGCGTGCTCAAGCCTTATCTGAAATATTTGAGCGCCACATTAAGTACCGAATTATCGCTGAAGGCCTGTGCCTGCCTGAAGTCCCTGACGCAGTGATTGCGCGCTACCCTGGCATCGAGGCCGGCATCAAAGGGCTACGCGATGCTGGCTTCGGCATATTGGTCAAAGACGCCTCGTTGGGTGGTAAGTACCCTGTCATGAACGTCACCTTGATCCATCCAAAAGACCAAGGCGTGTTTGCAAGCTTCGGCGCCCATCCACGCTTTGAGATCGCACTTGAACGCGCGCTGACCGAACTACTGCAAGGCCGCGCGCTAGAGGCGTTAGAGAACTTTCCTGAGCCCGGCTTTGATATGGATGAGATTACGGCGGTCTCTAACCTTGAAATTCACTTTGTCGATTCAAGTGGTGTGATCTCGTGGGATTTTATGGGCGACGAACCCGATTACGATTTTGTCGACTGGAACTTCAGCACCACCACCGAGCAAGACTATCAATGGTTGTGCGATGCCGTGCACGCTGAAGGCTTTGAACTTTACATTTCAGACTTTGCCGAGCAAGGCGCCTACGCTTGCCGCATCTTGGTGCCGGGCATGTCAGAGATCTACCCCGTCGGTGACCTTGACTGGGAGAACAACAGTATCGGCAATCAAATTCGCCCGCAGTTGGTCAGGCTGCATGACTTGACTGACGATGAATGCACCGAGCTACTGGCAGACTTACAAACCCTGAACTTAAACGACGAGCGCCCACTATGGGAGATCTTAGGCTTAGCGACGCCCAACGGTTCAACCTGGAAAGAACTACGCATTGGTGAATTAAAAACCTTGTTGGCACTGGCGATCAACGACGTCGAAGCCGCGCTTGAGGGTTGCGACTGGATTCATCACTACAAACAAATGAACCCGGCGCGTCGCCTGGTATATCGCTGCGTTGAAACGGTACTTAATCTTGAAGACGCTGAGCCTTATCTGCATTCATTAAGTTTGATGTTTGGCGCAGACACTTTGCGTCAGGCGCAGGCGTTGATCTCGGGTGACGAGCGCTTTTTTGG
>JBIIWK010000206.1:0-6112 GCA_044338955.1 Burkholderiaceae bacterium | reverse complement strand
TATGAGCAGGCTAAACGCGACGTGTTGCGTTAAGCATTTCGCTCAACCACCGATAGCGGTTAACCACCTCACGGTGGCGAGCCTTTGCAACAGCTGCTGAATTCAATCATCAACCTTGATGTTCGCTGCGCGAATAATCTCACCCCATTTTTTAATTTCGTTTGCTAGAAATGCGCGAAATTCTTCAGGGGTGCCGGGTGCAGGCTCGGCGCCTGCTGCCATCAAGGCTTGAGCCGTTTTAGGGTCAGACAAGACCTTTACCATGTCGGCATTCAAACGCGTCACCGCTGCGGCCGGAGTACCCGCTGGTGCAACCACACCCGTCCAAGAGTAGGCCTCGTAGTTTGGCAAGCCTGCGCTAGCAATCGTAGGGACCTCAGGGAAAAACACCGAGGGCGTGGGATTACCCACACCCAATGCACGAATTTTGCCGGCTTTGATAAAAGGCAAGGCCGAAGGGCCATCCGCAAACATCAACTGCACCTGACCACCCACCAAGTCTTGCATCGCAGGCGCACTGCCCTTGTAAGGGATGTGTTGCATGGTGGTGCCCGCCAGGCTGTTAAACAACTCACCGGCCAAATGCGTGCCACCACCCGTACCGGAAGAGCTATACGAAAGCTTGTTAGGATTGGCTCTTGCGTAGGCAATCAGCTCTGCCACTGTATTGGCGGGCACGCTTGGGTGTACCACCAAAACGATCGGAAAGCGCGCAGCTAACCCGACAGGCACAAAATCTTTTTGAATGTCGTAGGTTAAATTAGGCTTTAGGCTCGGCAGCACCGCGTGATGAATGGCGGCAAAGAAAAAATTATAGCCATCCGGGGCCGCTTTAGCCGCTGCCTGCGCGCCCACGATACCGCCTGCGCCAGCCTTGTTTTCAATTGGGGTGGTGACCGACCACAACGCTGCCAGCGGTTGCGCAGTTAAACGAGCCGTCGTGTCCACAGGGCCACCCGGTGGAAACGGCACAATAAAGCTCACGCTGCGTTCAGGCCACTTTGCTTGTGCTTGCGCGACCGATACCAAGAGGTTTGCACCAAGCCCAACCGTCGCGAGCCCCACACACACCGTGCGTAAAAATATTTGCTTAAACATCAACTTCCTTTTTATTAAGGGTTATCCCTGATTTCTTCATAAAACTTCTTCGCAAAACGATGGCCAGACAATATTCCAAAACACTGAAGTCTCGCATTGTGAATACTGAACACCGCACACTTTAGATTCACTCTACTATGATGGCTATAGAATACCCTGCACGAGGGTTATTTTTTTTGTGACGCAAGCAGTGTCACGCAATTAGATCGTGGAAACGATTGAACTGGAGAGCATGAGATGAGTGGAATGTTGGCAGGTAAAGTCGCTGTTGTGACAGGCGCAGGCGGCGGAATTGGGCGCGGAATCGCCATGGCCATGGCCATGGCTGGCGCAAAAGTTGTGGTCAACGACATTGGGGCCACCCTCTCAGGCGAAGGCCCCGGCGCTGGCTCAGGCCCCGCGCAACAAGTCACCGATATGATCATTGCAGCCGGTGGCCAGGCAGTGCCAAATACAGACAGCGTCTCAACACGCGCCAGCGCTAACGGCATCATCGAATCAGCCATCCAGCATTTTGGTCGCATTGATATTGTGGTCAACAACGCCGGTAACTTGCGTGATCGCCTCTTCCACAAAATGAGCGACGAAGAATGGAGTCAAGTGATTGATGTTCACTTAAATGGCACATTTTTTGTGAGCCGCGCAGCAGCCAACCATTTTCGCGAACAAGAATCAGGTGCATTTGTGCACATGACCTCAACCTCGGGTTTGATTGGCAACTTAGGGCAATCCAATTATTCAGCAGCCAAACTAGGCATCGCTGCGTTATCAAAATCGATCGCGCTGGATATGCAACGTTTTAACGTCCGCTCAAACTGCATTGCGCCCTTCGCCTGGAGCCGCATGACAAGCTCGATTCCAGCCAATACGCCTGAAGAAAAAGCGCGTGTCGAAAAATTGCAAAAAATGGATGCTAATAAAATCGGCCCGATGGCTGTGTACCTGGCAAGCCCAGCAGCGAAAGACGTCACGGGCCAAATCTTTGGTGTGCGCGCCAACGAAATCATGCTCTTTAGCCAGCCACGCCCGATCCGTTCGGTGCACATGAGCACTGGCTGGACCCCAGAATCGATTGCAGAAATCGCTGCACCTGCGATGCGCCACCACTTCATGGCCTTGGATCGTTCACCTGACGCTATCGACTGGGATCCAATCTAATTATGGATTATCACAATATCAAAAACTGGAAATTTCCAGAGGTTGATCAGACCTATACCGAGAACGACAGTATCTTGTACGCGCTCGGTATAGGCTTTGGACAAGAGCCTACCAATCCTCAGCAATTGAAGTACGTCTACGAAAAAAATATGCAGACGTTTCCCACAATGGCTGTGGTCTTGGGTTACCCCGGCTTCTGGATGAAAGATCCAAAAGCCGGCGTAAATTGGGTCAAGCTGGTACATGGCGAGCAACGGCTGAAGATTCATAAACCTTTGCCAACATCGGGGCGTGTGATTGGCCGCGGTCGCATCACGCACGTGATTGACAAAGGTGCTGACAAAGGCGCCTTGGTACTTTCAGAGCGCACGCTGCAAGACCCAGAAGGCAATGTGTACGTGACGATGAACTCGACAACATTTTGCCGAGGTGATGGTGGCTTGAGCCAAAGTGATGAAGCGCCGGCTGCATTGCAAGCAACGCCAGATCGCGCGCCTGACTTGGTGTGCGAGCTCCCCACCTTGCCGCAAGCAGCCTTAATCTATCGCTTGTGTGCGGATAACAACCCCTTGCATGCCGACCTAGAAGTTGCCGCAAACGCTGGGTTTCCGCGCCCAATTTTGCATGGTCTGTGCACCTACGGTGTGGCAGCACGTGCGATCGTTCAAGCAGCCTGCAACAATGACGCTACCCGTTTGACCCAGATGGACACGCGTTTCTCGTCACCGGTGTTTCCGGGCGAGACGCTAGTCTGTGAAATGTGGCGTGAAGGCACTGAGGCAATCAGATTTCGCGCCAAGGTCAAAGAGCGCGACATCATGGTGTTAAGCCATGGCTACGCAGGAATTAAAGCCTAAAAGCGCTTTTTACTGAACACGCCCGAAAGGCGCGTGTTCAGTAGGGTGTGTATCGGCAAGGTTCGTATCAGTCCAGTTTGTATCAGCTAGTTTTGGTTCAGTTGGATGTGTATCAACTGAGCATGTATCAACTTCATCAAGCAACACTACATGACCAATAGTCAAAATCACAACGCGGCTGGGTCACCACGACTCGCGCCACTGACGGGTATCCGCGTACTCGATTTATCGCGCGTCTTGGCGGGCCCCTTTTGCACGCAAAACTTGGCCGATCTGGGTGCCGATGTCATTAAGGTTGAGCGACCCAAGCTTGGCGATGACACCCGTGCCTGGGCGCCACCGTATTTGAAAGACGCCGACGGTAACGACACAACCGAAGCAGCCTATTACCTCAGCACCAACCGTAATAAGCGCTCGATCGAAATTGATCTGGCTAGCGAGGCGGGCATCAAGCTTGTTAAAGAACTTGCCAAGCATTGCGATATTTTGGTCGAAAACTTTAAGGTCGGTGGGCTAAAACAATACGGCCTGGATTACGAGAGCATGAAAGAAGCCTACCCAAGCCTGATCTATTGTTCGATCACGGGCTTTGGGCAGACCGGGCCCTATGCCGAGCGCCCCGGCTACGACTTCATGATCCAGGGGATGGGTGGCCTGATGAGTATCACTGGCGAGCGCGACGACTTACCCGGTGGCGGTCCGCAAAAAGCAGGCGTTGCTGTCACCGATATCATCACAGGTATGTATGCCTCTGTTGCAATTCTGGCCGCGATTCAAGAGCGCAATCGTAGCGGCTTAGGCCAGCATCTGGACATCGCTTTGTTGGATTGCCATATCGCGATGCTGGCAAATCAAAACCTCAACTATATGACCTCGGGCGTAACACCCACGCGCGCGGGCAATGCGCACCAAAACGTGGTGCCCTATCAGGTGTTTAAAACCTCTGATGGCTTTATGATCGTAGCGGTCGGTAACGATTCGCAGTTCAGAGCCTTTTGTACGGTACTAGGCATCGGTCACTACGGCACCGATCCAAAGTTTGCCACCAATCACGCCCGCATCATTAATCGTCTTGAACTCATCGCCTTGCTCGAAAAAATCATGGCCGGCGGCGAGCGTGATGACTGGATCGCAAAATTAGAAGCGGTCGGTGTGCCGTGCGGCCCGATCCAAACGATTGATCAGGTCTTTGCACACCCTCAGGTCATTGCACGTGATATCTGGAAAAACATCCCTCACCCAACGGGGGGCTCAAGCCCAACCACGGCGAGCCCGATGAATTTTTCTGCAACGCCGGTTCAGTATCGCCGTGCGGCACCCACCTTGGGACAACACACTGATGAAGTGTTGAGTGAAATTCTTGGTATCAAAAAATAATCTTCTACCTGTTGCCGTCTAAAGTCTTGGTGGTTGTTATTGACTGTTTGTTCATCGTTGCTAGTTCTCTACTGTTGACTGTTTTCTGTACAAAGATTCTCACAACATGACAAAATCTCAATCAACTATCTCATACAGCGTAGCGGGTGACGGCGAGAATCTTCTACTTGTGCACGGCGGTACGGGCTCACGTAAGCATTGGATCCACAATACGGCAGCACTGGCTGAGCACTACCGCGTTTGGGCGATTGATCTGCCAGGTTTTGGTGAATCGCCCGACCTGCCCTTGGGGGTGGCTTCAGAGCAATACATTGACTATGTCTACGAGCAGCTTCAAACATTGCCGTTCACGCACGAGCCTTTTTTACTTGGCGCGTTTTCGTTTGGCTCGGTGGTCTCGAGCGGTCTGGCCATCAAGTTTGGCGAGCGCATAAAAAAGATGAGCATCATCGGGCCAGCAGGTTACGGTATCAAACGCGCGGTACCGATCGACACCCGCAGCATGCGCAGCGCGGGTAGCTCGATTGAGGCGCAAAACGAGGTGATGCGTCACAACCTCAAAGCGATCATGCTGTACTACCCAGAATCTATCACTGACGAGATGCTCGCCATGCACCGAGTACACATCAATGAAACGCGCTTTGATAGTCGACCCTTAAGCTTAAGCCCGCTGCTGCTCGCCAACCTTAAACAGGTGAGTTGCCCGCTGCAAATTCTGTGGGGAGAACACGATCAATACGCACACCCGCACTTAAAGGCGCGTATGCAACTCACCCAAGACGCGCTTCCGTCGGCCACGCTTCAAATTATCGCGCACGCCGGGCATTGGGCGCAGTACGAAAACGCGCCAGCCATCAACGAGGCCTTGCTACATTTTTTTAAGGGCTGAGTGATCTGTACACGAAACATACCTGCTTGTTGATACCTAACGTGCAGACTCTTTAATCCACTCAAAGCCCTTCAAAGCAATTCAAAGCAATTCAAAGCAACTCAAAAAACGGTAGTTTTTGCGCGTGCACCTGTACAAAACTTACCCGCACGCGCGAGCCGATGCTAACTCGGGCTTGATCTTGCTTAAGCATACGACTCAGCATACGCGGGCCCTCATCTAAATCGACTAAGACAACGGTATAGGGCAAGTCAGCATCCCACGCTGGCCCAAAAAAAGATACGGCCACTTCTGAAAAAGAAAAGACCGTGCCTTTGCCAGCGCTCTGATGCCACGAGATTTTTTCGCCCCCGCAATGTGGGCACAGTCTGCGAGCATAATAAAAAAACGCCTCGCACTCTGCGCAACCTTGCAATAAAAGCTGCTCTTGATTACAAGCGCTCCAGAAGGGGATCGAATCAATCGTTGGCGTAGGCAAAACTGCTTGATAGGATTTAGACATTAGTTGGCCTCGAGTACCGTCACACCACAAACCGAGAAGACGCCACCATTGCCACTGACCACTGCGCGGCGCGCGCCCTCAATTTGTCGCCGCCCGGCCCGACCCCTTAATTGTTGAACCGCCTCAGTCAAATGCAACATGCCACCGATGTGCGCTTGCGATAGCAAGCCACCGTGTGGATTGAGCGGACAGCGCCCCTCCATGCTCGCATGCCCCGCACGCAAATAATTG
>JBIIWK010000205.1:0-6117 GCA_044338955.1 Burkholderiaceae bacterium | reverse complement strand
TTGCCGGGTGCTGCTGTTGGCTTTATATTTTTTGGCCTGTCGTTACCCGCGATGACGATTGGTAGCTTTGTCGCGGCCGCGCTGATGGCTTTGCTTGCAGCCGCAGTCACGCGCTGGACCGCACAAAAAGAGGATGCGAGCTTTGCCTCGTTTTATCTCATTACACTCGCGCTCGGCGTGATGTTGATTTCGACCTCTGGTAGTAAGGTGGATCTGCTTCACTTTCTGTTCGGAAGCGTACTGGCAATAGACGGTGAGTCGCTATTGCTCATCGGCGGAGCGTCAAGCTTCACCCTGATCGGGCTGGCCATCATTTGGCGTCCGTTGATTGTTGAATGTTTTGATCCAATTTTTTTGCGCTCAGTGGGCGGGCGAGGCGGTTTAGTGCATCAACTCTTTATGTTGATGGTAGTGCTGACTTTGGTGTCTGCGTTTCAAGCGCTGGGCACACTCATGGCGGTTGGCCTTTTAATGTTGCCAGCGACTGCGGCGCGGTTTTGGTGTGCCGGTGTTGTGGTCAGAGCGCTGTTGGCCGCAGGGCTTGGCGCGTTGAGTGGTGCGGCTGGGTTGCTCATTTCTTACCACGCCAATGTGCCATCAGGGCCCGCCATTGTTTTGTTTGCCGGCGGGCTGTATGTGATTTCACTCTGTTTGGGTACGCGCGAGAGTCTTCGCCTTGTTTGGTTTCCAACGCATCAACATAAAGAGGCTTAAGATGTTCTATGTCAGTCGAGACCGCATGCGAAGGATCCTAAGTAGCCAAGGCATCCAAAACTTTATTTTTGTCTGTGTTTGTTTCTGGGTAGTACCAACGCTTTCGGCACAGCCCTTGCCCGTAGTCGCAAGTTTTTCTATTTTGGCCGATATGGTGCGCGAAGTCGGAGGCCCCCACGTCGAGGTGACATCACTGGTTGGCCCAAACACTGATGCACACGTTTTTGATCCAACACCTGCCGATGCCAAGCGTATTGCCTCGGCGCGCTTGGTATTCGTGAATGGGTTGGGCTTTGAGGGCTGGCTAGATCGCTTGGTAAAAGCCTCTGGCTACCGCGGCCCAATTGTGATTGCTAGCAAAGGTGTAAAAACGCCGCTTCAGCTAAAAGACGCCCATGATCACGCGGGCGCTGCCAAAGGACATGGCCATCAGCACTCTCACGGTGCGCCCGACCCCCACGCTTGGCAAAACTTGGCGAACGCTGAGCGTTACGTTGAGACGATCCGAATCGCCTTAGCGGCCGCGCTACCAGCGCATTCTGCAGAACTTGAACAACGCGCCACCGACTACATCAAACGTATTCGGGCACTTGATCTGGCTACTAAAGCCCAGATTGCTGCTGTAGCGGTTGAACGACGCCGAGTGATCACCTCGCATGATGCCTTCGGCTATTTTGCGGCGGCCTATGGCGTGACCTTTTATCCTTTGCAAGGTCTAGCCACCGGCAGCGAGCCGACGGCCGCAGAGGTTGTGCGTGTCATCGATCTGATCAAAAAGAATAAGGTGTCAGCGATTTTTACTGAAAATATTTCTGATCCACGTGTACTCGAGCGTATTGCTAAAGATAGTGGCGCTAAAGTAGGTGGTCGTCTGTATGCCGACGCCCTAACTGAGCCGGGCACGTCAGCTGATACCTATTTAAAAATGTTTCAGCACAACGTCACCACAATCGTTCAGGGGATTTCAGGTAAAGCGCGCGAATAGCAAAGTCACTCAGCCGCTGACTGAAATTCTCCCCGCCCTAAATGGCGAAGTTTGCCACGCAAGCGATCAACGGTTAGACCCGCGATCTCTAAGAAGTGAGATCTCTAAGAAATGTGACCTCTAAGAAAAGAAATGCAAACTCATTTGCAAATGAGAATCATTATCGTTTAAAATATCGGTATGGATCACCTATCGCCTAAAAGTCATTCACAAGCTGTGCAGCTGAATGACGCCAACGCTTCAACACGACACCGGCACATATCCCCCGCATCAGGGGCGGGGGGCTTGACGCGTCTGTCAACCAATTGGCTTTTTCAGTCAGCTAATGAAATTGAAATTGAACACCGCGGTGATGTTTATCGACTGCGACAAACTGCACTCGGTAAATTAATCCTCACTAAGTAAGTCACTCACCGCCGCGGTCTGCGGCAAATTTTTCATTGCACAAGCCAGCCACCGCCAGCCAGTGCCTAAATCACTTTAGGACACCCCATGCTGCGCAAAGCAAATGTTGCCATCGCCTTAAGCCTCAGTCTTCACGGATTACCCCAGCAAGCCTTCGCTCAAACCACTTTGTTGCCCACGGTTACAGCGACTAACCCACCCATAACCGCCAGCACACTTAGCGATGTCACGGTGAGCGCAACGCGTACGGTGCGTAAAGTCGATGACGTCCCAAGTAGCGTCTCAGTCATCACTGATGCGACGATTCAAAAAGAAGGGGCTCGTAATTTAAAAGAGGCCTTTCGTAACGAGCTAGACGTCACCGTTCCGGTCGGGCCAACACGCTTTGGCGTCGGCGGGGCGCCAACCGGCAGGGGGGGGCAAGAGGGCGTCAATATCCGAGGGCTGGGCGGCAATCAAGTATTGATGTTGGTTGACGGCATCCGCATCCCCAATGGCTTCACGTTTGGCCCCTTTTCTACAGGTCGTGGTGACTTTTTAGATATTGATGGTCTCAAAAGCGTTGAGATCTTGCGTGGCCCCGCTTCGACACAATATGGTAGCGACGGCCTGGCGGGTGCCGTGACATTTAAAACACTCGACCCTAGCGATGTATTAACGCGCGGCAAAAGTGTTGGTGGTTTTGCGCGTGTGGGATACGCCAGTATCGACCAAGCTGGCTCGGGTACTTTGGCCGTGGCTGGTAAAAATGAAAAATGGCAAGCGATGGTGCTGGGTAGTTATCGCCAAGGCCACGAAACCGATAACAAAGCCACCAACGACGATAAAAGCGTCGAGCGTACAACGCCTAATCCCGTCAATTACAGCAGTCGCTATCTACTTGGTAAAGCGATTCTCGCAATTGATGCCGCACAGCAACTTGGGCTAACGATTGAGTCGCAACGACGTGGCCAACAAACCAATGTTTTCTCAGCACGAGCAGTCGCACCGCAACTACCTCGTAGCATCACAGGCTTCACAACTCAAGATACGACTGAGCGCGACCGCCTTTCGCTCGAGCATCGCTACAACGACCTAAACGCCGCATGGATTCAAAGCACCGAAACACGTCTGTACTGGCAAGACGCCAAGGTGAATCAGTACGCCACCGAGCAACGCAAACGTGCACCCGATCGTATTCGCGACAACACTTTTCGCACACAGGTCGTGGGCTTAGCTACGCAGTTTCAAACCAATCTGACCGGTTGGGTCAATCAGCGACTTACGTATGGAATCGATCTAAGTCAAGCGCAGATTAGTGCTCTACGCGACGGCACTTCACCACCTTACGGCAGCAAATTTCCTTCACGGCCATTTCCTGATACGACCTACACCTTGGGCGGGGCGTTTCTACAAAGTGAAATTGAACTCGGTACCGTGAGTGTGATTCCAGGGGTACGCTTTGATCGCTATGCGATCAATCCTTCAACCAAAGGTTACGATCATGTGTCGCTGTCTAACCTTTCGGGCCAGGCCGTTACTCCCCGCATCGGCGCAGTTTGGCGACTCGCGTCTGGCTTTTCGCCTTACGCTCAACTTGCGCGAGGCTTTCGCGCACCAACGCCCGACCAAGTCAATAATGGCTTTGCCAATCTAGCCTCGGGTTACACCAGCATTGGCAATTCAGAACTCAAACCAGAGTACGCCGACAGCCTCGAGATTGGCTTTAGGGGCAAGTCCCACGGTTTTCGCTATTCGTTAGCGGGCTTTGAAAATCGTTATCAAAACTTTATCAGCCAAGAGGTGATTGGCGGCGGCGGCCGACCTACAAACCCTACGATTTATCAATACGTCAATTTAGCAAACGCCAAGATTCAAGGGGTTGTCGCCCAGGTTGAGCTCAAAGTTGGACAAAGATGGACCGTACAAACCGGCGCGGCGTATTTGAAGGGCGACAGCCAAAGCAATGGCGTTAGCACGCCTATCAACTCGGTTCAGCCTTTCAAGGCCATGCTAGGTTTGCAGTACGACGCAGGCGACTGGGGCGGCCAGGCTACGGTGCTCTATAGCGCCGCTAAAGATCCTAGTCGTATTGCGCCAGGCAGAACCTCGCAGTTCGCATCACCCGACTACACGGTGCTTGATTTGGGCGTGTACTGGAAACCCTCGCCCAATCTGACCTTCAATGCAAACGTGAATAACGTCTTAGACACCAAGTACTGGCGTTGGTCAGATGTCAGCGGCCTGACCGAAAACAGTCGAATTGCAGATGCATACACTGCCGCTGGGCGCACGATCCAGGTCTCCATGCGTTACGACTTTTAAAATTTCTTACCTTCCGGAGACTCCTATGCAAGGTCCTGTACAAACAATTCCTCAGGCTTTTTTGCAGTTAAAACGTCAAGGATTCATTCGCCAACTTGACGCAGCCCAACGGCTCCATTTGTCAGAGGGCGAACTGATCGCCGCGCACGTCAATCAAGATACTTTCTGGCGCGTAGTCACTCAGCCCAACGTCAGTCTTATTGACCTAAATAGCGTTCAACCCAAAATTGATTTTGTTGAAAATTTTTCAGAAGAAGATCTATGTGCATTGCGTCTGCGTCCAGACTGGCATGCGCTGATGGCATCGCTAGAACCGATCGGTGAGGTCATGGCACTCACGCGAAACGCTTCTTGCGTACACGAAAAAATTGGCGTTTATCAAAACGCCACCATGACTGAACGAGTCGGTGTTTTGGCGTCGGGCAATATTGATTTGCGGGCTTTTTATTCTAAGTGGGCGCACGGCTTTGCCGTGTCTGAAATGACGATTCGAGGGCGACAGCATTGCCTTCAGTTTTTTGACGTCTCTGGGACGGCCATTCATAAAATTTACTTACGCGAACATAGTGACGTCCATGCCTTTCAAAGTCTTGTAAAAAATTTTGCAGATGCCTCACAACAACCTGGCCTCTACACCGAAAATTTTGCACCTAAGCAACCCGAGCAAGCCGACCAACAAATCGATGTTCAGGCTCTGCATCAAGCTTGGGCAGCCCTACGTGACACGCACGACTTTTTTTCGTTATTAAAGACACACGGTGTCTCGCGGGTGCAGGCCTTACGACTAGCGCAGCCTAAGTTTGTGCAGCAGGTACATTGCGCAGATGTGCTAAGGGCTTTGACGGCCGCCGCCGCCCGTGAAATCCCGCTCATGGTGTTTGTAGGTAATCACGGCATGCTCCAGATTCATTCAGGGCCTATTCAAAAGGTCTGGTATGCAAGGCCATGGCTGAATGTATTGGATGCAAGCTTCAATCTTCATCTTCGCATGGATCATATCGATACTGCGTGGATTGTGAGGAAGCCGACTGCTGATGGCTTGGTCACCTCTTTTGAGGTCTTCGATGCGCAGGGAGACGCAATCGCGATGCTGTTTGGTTTACGTAAACCAGGGCAGCAAGAGCTCGCTGCGTGGCGCGGTCTTCTTGACGAGATTCAAGAAACACAACAAGCTTGCGCGGCTTAGTGGCATGATCTCAAACGCTTCGCAATTCCCAGGTCTGTTGTCGCGCCGTCGGGCTTTAGGCTATCTTGCGGGGTGCGCCGTAGCTGCTATCTCGGCACGCCCGTCAATAGTGTGCGCTTCCCCGCGTAAACGAGTGGTTTCTATCGGGGGTGCGCTCACCGAAATTTTGTTTACGCTTGAAGCGGACAACGATCTGGTGGGTGTTGACTCAACTTCAATTTATCCGCCTCGCGCTACAGGTTATCCAAACGTGGGCTACGCGCGACAATTGTCGGCTGAGGGTGTTTTGTCATTGAGGCCTTCGCATATCCTCGTAACAGAAGAGGCTGGGCCACCCGCAGTACTTAAGCAAATCGCCGCTGCCGGAGCGCGCATTACGTTGCTGCCGGCCAAGCATCAATATGTTGGCTTACGGCAACGGGTACTAGGTGTTGGCCGAGTACTCGAGCGAACCGAAACGGCACAGCTCGTTCTTGAGCAGCTTGATTCGACTTGGGATCAGGTGCAGAGGCAGATTGCTTCG
>JBIIWK010000204.1:0-6123 GCA_044338955.1 Burkholderiaceae bacterium | reverse complement strand
GTTTCATGGCGCCTGAGACCAGCTACTTTCAGCCCGACAACATGATGGAGGGCAATCAGTTAGCCAGCGCGCTGCGCTATCCGGACGGCTACTTCGCACCTGACGACTACACCGGGCGTGCAATCGACTGGATTGCCCAGCAAAAAAGCTGTGCGCCAGAAACACCTTTTTTTCTTTATCTCGCTTTTCAAACGCCCCACGGCCCTCTGCAAGCAAAACCCGCAGACTTGGCGCGATATCGTGGGCGCTACGACTTAGGTTGGGACGCGATGCGCGAGCAACGCTTTGAGCGCCAACGCGCAAATAATCTGATAGAACCCACCGCAGGCTTCGCTCCTCGTAACCCTGGGGTGCCGGCGTGGGCAGACATGACCCCAGACGAGCAAGCGTTATTTGCACGCTATATGGAAGTCTATGCAGCGTTAGTCGATAACGCCGACCAAAACGTTGGACGCCTCGTTCAAGGTCTAAAAGAAACCGGGCAACTCGACAACACAATCATCATGATCACTTCGGATAACGGTGCGAACTCTGTCGCTGGCCCCAAAGGTGTCATGAACTTAATTGGCCGCCGAGTGGGCGCAGTCGATAACATGGCTTTAAACCTGCAACTACTCAAAGACGGTCAGGTAGGAGGAGAGCACACCTACATTTGCTACCCTACCGGTTGGACGCAAGTCAGCAACACGCCCTATCGCTTTTTCAAACGCACCCCAATGGCAGGCGGTATCCGTGTGCCACTTGTCGTGCACTGGCCTGCCGGAATTTCTGACCGTGGTGCTCTACGTCGCCAGTGGACCCATGTGACGGATATCTTGCCCACCTTAATGGATCTCACCGGTGCCGCTCGACCCGAACACTTCAAGGGCTATCAAACTCGAGGGCTTGATGGGGTCAGCTTTGCAAGCGCTCTGAAAGATTCAAACGCCCCCGCCAGACGAGAGCGTCAATACTACGAACTACAAGGCAATCGCGCTTACATCTCTGGCCAATGGAAAATCGTTTCACTACAAACCCCCGACAAGGCGATCGACCTCGACAATTGGATGTTGTTCAACTTAGAGCAGGATCCAGCCGAGTTGACCGATCTGGCAAGCACTCACCCTGAGATCGTAGCCAAGCTAATTGCTGAGTTTGACGCAGATGCGGGCACAAACTACGTCTATCCAATCGACACTCGCAATGAAAGTCGCAACACCACGTTTCCGCCGTACGAGCAAAGTCGGCTATTTATCGAACGTGATTTTTTCCGAACCGCACATTCGATACCTGGGCTACTTTTAACGCCCATGTTAGGAGATCGCAGTTACGTCATGCGTGCAACTTTCGACTGGCAGGCAGGCGATGAAGGCGTGATTTTTGCGCTAGGCGATAGATTCTGCGGGTTGACCTTATTTGTTGAGCAAGGCGCATTACATTTTGTGTATCAATGGTGGCATAGCCCAAAAACCGTCACGCCCATCAACTTAAGCAGTGGGGCGCAAGTCTTCGAATTCAGCTACCACGCAACCGGTGGCCGCAAAGGTAATGCCGACATCACACTGAATGGTGTGCAATGTTTCAACAACGTTGATTTGTCGCCTAGCTTGTTACGTATCCCAAGTTGCGGGCTGAGTGTTGGTATCTCAAGGCGAACAGCCGTCAGCGAGCGCTACGAAGATAAAGGCTCTTTTGAATACTCTGGCAAGATCGATCGTCTGCGGATAACGCCCGGTGAATTAGCGCCAGCAAGCCTCGAAGAACCCAGCGAAGAAATCTACCAAGATAAGCTGCGTCACGTATAGAGAGGCTGCGTCACGTACAAAAAGTTGACTCAGCTTAGTTGTGGCGCAAACCATCATGTCAAGTATTGTTGAGGGGGTGTGCTTGTGATGCAGGCAACACCTATCCTCAGGGTTTCTAAAAGGCATGAAACCGGCGTAGCAAAAAATCGTTAGGCACTATCGCACTCAAGCCCCATACTGGAATTGTGCAGTGCACCGACACAGGAGAACATCTTGTCAACTAACGCAAAATGCCCTTTCGCAAGCGAGACCCAGCCCACGCATGTCTCAGGTGGCGCAACCAATGCTGACTGGTGGCCGCAGCAGCTCAACCTAAAGCCACTGCGGTCGTTGGCCGCAGGGGCGAATCCCTTGGGCGAAAGCTTCGACTACGCAGAGGCCTTTAAAAGCTTGAACCTGGATGCAGTGATTAAAGACCTGCACGCCTTGATGACCGATTCGCAAGACTGGTGGCCAGCCGACTACGGCCACTATGGACCCTTTTTTGTGCGGATGGCGTGGCATGGTGCAGGCACCTACCGCATTGCGGATGGCCGCGGTGGCGCGGGCGCGGGCGCTCAGCGCTTTGCACCACTTAACAGTTGGCCAGACAACGTGAGTTTGGATAAGGCGCGGCGGTTGCTGTGGCCCATTAAGCAAAAATATGGTCATAAACTGTCGTGGGCAGACCTGTTTATCTTGACTGGCAACGTGGCGATTGAGTCGATGGGCTTAAAAACTGTAGGCTTTGGTGGTGGGCGCGCAGACACCTGGAGTGCCGACCAAGAGATTTACTGGGGCTCCGAGGGTAAATGGTTGGGCGACGAACGCTACAGCGGCGATCGCGAACTGGCCAATCCCTTGGCCGCCGTACAAATGGGCTTGATCTACGTCAACCCCGAAGGCCCCAACGGCGTGCCCGACCCTTTGGCAGCCGCACGCGACATCCGTGAGACCTTTGCACGCATGGCCATGAACGATGAAGAAACTGTTGCCCTGATTGCTGGCGGGCACGCCTTTGGCAAAGCACACGGCGCCGCTGATCCAGGCAAATACGTTGGCCCTGCGCCAGAAGCCGCCCCAATCGAAGAGCAGGGATTAGGCTGGAAAAACAGCTTCAACACAGGAAAAGGTGTCGATACGATCAGTAGCGGGCTAGAGGGCGCCTGGACGACCAATCCAATCAAGTGGGATAACAACTATCTTGAAAATCTGTTTGGCTATGAGTGGGTATTAACGAAGAGCCCGGCGGGTGCCCATCAATGGACACCTAAAGAAGCCTCAAGTGCCGGTACGGTTCCTGATGCGCACGATGCCTCGAAGAAGCATGCACCCATGATGTTCACGACCGATCTATCATTACGTGTCGATCCGGTTTATGAAAAGATTTCGCGGCGCTATCTTGCAAACCCCAAAGAATTGGCCGACGCCTTCGCACAGGCTTGGTTCAAGCTCACCCACAGAGACATGGGCCCGCTCGCACGCTATTTGGGCCCACTGGTGCCGGCTGAGCCTTTGATTTGGCAAGATCCGATTCCCGCGGTCAATCACCCATTGGTGCACGCACAAGACGTCGCTTCGTTAAAAGGCAAGCTGCTGGCCGCTGGTTTGACCACATCTCAGTTGGTCAGCACGGCTTGGGCCTCGGCCGCGACCTTTCGTGGCAGTGACAAGCGCGGTGGCACAGATGGCGGACGCTTAGCGCTCGCCCCGCAAAAAGACTGGCTCGTGAATCAACCCGCCGAGCTGGCAAAAGTGTTGGCAGTGTTAACGACTGTTCAAACGGCCTTTAACGGTTCGCAGGCCGACGGCAAACGTGTATCACTTGCCGATTTGATCGTGCTGGGTGGTTGCGCAGCCATCGAACACGCAGCAGGCAAAGCGGGGCAAGCAGTAGTTGTGCCCTTCACGCCAGGTCGGATGGATGCCACGCAAGACCAAACCGACGTTGACTCGTTTGCAGTGCTTGAGCCAACGTCGGATGGTTTCAGAAATTATCTGCGCCCAGAGCACAGCGCGTTTGCCGCAGAGTTGTTGGTCGATCGCGCCAACCTGTTGACCCTGACCGCACCCGAAATGACGGTGCTGATTGGTGGCTTACGCACCTTAGGCGCTAATTTTGGCCAAACAACTTTGGGCGTCTTCACTCAAAAATCTGAAACCTTAAACACAGATTTCTTTGTGAATCTTCTGGATATGCGCACCGTTTGGCAAAAGTCTGCAAGCGATGCAACGGTGTTAGAGGGGCGTGACAGAACGAGCAATCAGCTCAAATGGACTGCGACCGTCGTTGACCTGGTGTTTGGCTCAAATGCAGAACTCAGAGCCATCGCAGAGGTCTACGCCAGCGCAGATGCCCATGCAAGCTTCGTGCGTGACTTTGTCGCAACTTGGACCAAAGTGATGAACTTAGGACGCTACGGGTTGAACTAATCGTCTTATTGTTGAAGCGCTCGTGATGAACTTAGGGCGTTACACCTTGGACTAACCATCTCAGTCAAGAAGCACTCGCGATGAGAGCCTCAAGACTGAGAAGGGTTAAGCGCTAACAGAGCTAGTGCTTAAGATTTAAAAGCAGATGCATGTTGAGCGCCGAAAATTTCAGCGCTCAACCGCTTAGCCCTTCTGTGCTTTGCGCGCAGCCTTTTTATCCATAAAGTCTTTGATGATCACAGCATGCTCGGGCGTTTTATGCGCAATGGCCTGATAAGCCGCTGAAAGCTCAAGCAGGTTCGAGAGTGAAGACGTCTGACCTTCGCGCAACAGGCGCTTAGTCATCCGCATCACTGAAGGTGAGTTCACCGCCATCTTGCGCGCAAGCGTATGCGCGGTACTCAGCAGATCTGCTGCCGGCACCACACGCGACACCAGCCCCCAGCTCAACGCCGTTTGGGCATCGATGGGCTCGCCCGTAAACGACATCTCAGCTGCGCGTGCCATACCGATCACGCGTGGCAAAAACCAAGCGCCACCGTCACCTGCCACGATTCCGACTTTGACAAAACTTTCAGCAAAGGTCGCAGTATCGGTAGCGATACGCAGATCGCACATGCAGGTTAAGTCAAAGCCCGCGCCAATGGCCGGGCCATTGACCGCAGCAATGGTTGGGACTTCAAGCTGATGAATCGCCAACGGCAAGCGTTGAATACCGTGCCGATACTCTTGGCGCAACACTTCACTGCCAAACTCTGGGCCGATCTGGCGTTGCATTTCGTCGATTTTGCCACCCGACGAAAAAATGGTGCCCGTAGCCGTAATCACCACGGCTCGCACCGATGGGTCGCACTCGATGCGATGACAGGCTTCGAGCATCGCCTCAACGATACCCGTGCCCGTGAGCGCGTTACGCGTCTCAGGGTGATTCAGCGTGAGTGTCACTACGCCCAGATCGTCTTGTTCGTACAATAAAACTGAAGACATCGCGCTTATCTCCCAGCCGCTTTTGCGGTGCGCCCACCAGCCACGCCGACATCAGTCGTTGGCAGGTCAAACAAAACCGAGCGCACGTTTTGAGTCGTGACACCGATCGACGCTTCAACCGCGTTGGCCATGGCAGCAATCAGCGCCGACTTCAGCTCATCTGTGCGACCATGAATCAGGCCCACCGTGATCATGACCATTTCGTGACCGATTTCGCCAGCCACAATCACATTTTCAGGCGCGATCTCTTGCAGCACAACACGCACGGAAGACAAAGGGGCACTGACGCTATCGACCACAGACTGGGTTAGTTTTTTTAATAAATCTGTTTTTTGTGCTGAGTTGTAACCCTGCATAATTTGTACATTGAGCATTGGCATGGTGTGCTATCTTCCTTTTAGCGTTTTGGGAAACCTCTGACCCATACGATAAACCAAGTTTGAGATCATGGCCCCACATCCTTCGCCTTATAAAAGCACCGGCGGCTTCAAACGGGTCGCTAACGCGGTGCGTTATTCGATGCAAGGTCTGGTTGCTGCACTGCGCTATGAGTCTGCCTTCAGGCAAGAACTTTTGCTTGCTGCAGTGTTAACGCCAGCGGCGTTTTGGGTCGGACAAAATGCGGGCCAAATCCTACTACTCATCGGTTCGCTGGTCTTGGTGCTGATTGTTGAGCTCTTGAACTCGGCCATCGAGTCTGTCGCTGACGCCGTCTCGCTTGAAACCAATCAGCTGATTGGTCGCGCCAAAGACCTGGGTAGTGCAGCGGTGTTTTTAAGCCTTTTGCTCTGTGGAGCGGTCTGGTTGGTACTCTTTGCGAATCGTTGGCTAGCCTTTATCTGACACAATAGCGGTATCCGACCCTTCTACTTGCCTTTACCCACATGTCTTTTATTCAAAAACTCAATGCCGCCTGGGCCTCGTCGCAATCGCTTTTGAT
>JBIIWK010000203.1:0-6148 GCA_044338955.1 Burkholderiaceae bacterium | reverse complement strand
CTAGGGCCGCACGCACGCGCTTACCACCACCCAGTACTGAATAACGCATGGCACAATGCAAACGCGCGGGCAAGGCATCTTCGGGCGGCAAGACACGCGCGAGAACCTGTTCGACATGTTGCGCGCGTTCAGCCAACCAGACCGAAAAGTCAACTGCAGACGCACTCATGACTCGTCGGCGCCTAGCCCTTCAAAGGGGCGCAGCATGCCAGCCTCGAGGACGTTAACTTGTTGTTCGGCTTGGGCCAGCTTTTGCTGGCAAAGTCGTGTCAAGGCGACCCCACGCGCGTACGCAGCCAGTGACTGCTCAAGTGCGAGCGAACCGGACTCCATGGTGGCCACCAGCGCCTCAAGCTCGGCCAGCGCCGTCTCGAAATCTTCAGGCAAACTTAGTTCAAGCTCGGCCGATGCCCCGTCTGCTGTTGTCGATATTTTGTTAGCCTTGGTCAAGCGAGACTCCGAAGACGGGGATGCCGTCTAAATTGAACACAAACAGATGTAAACCCTGATTGTACGAGATGATTCGGGCACAACACCTTGAGGTACAATGGTTTTTTAAGGTTAACCGGATAAACCGGTTTGCTTCTCGCCAGCACGGTACTGTCCGTTCTGGCTTTTTTATCGGTGCAGAGGGAATCATGACCGACATTGGTCGGATGGCGCACTTGGCGCCCGCTCGTACCCAGCTTGCTGTCGATACGTATTTTGACCAAGCCCGCTTTGAGCGCGAGCAAAAAAGTATCTTTAATCAGTTTTCGCGTTATGTCGGGCACCAAAAGAGCGTCCCACATCCCGGAGACTGGCGCAGCCTGTCGCACGAAAATAACGGTCGCGTTTTGGTACGTGGCCAACACGGTATCGAGCTACTTTCTAACGTTTGTCGTCATCGCCAGGCTTTAATGCTGGGCGGCGAGACTGGCAATGTTTCAGGGCACACCAATACCCATGGCAACCTTAGGGATACTGGGGGCAACATTGTTTGCCCACTGCATCGCTGGACCTACGACAAACAAGGTCACTTATTAGGCGCGCCGCATTTTGACAATACGCCCTGCCTGAATCTCGAGCGCTTTGCGCTCAACGACTGCCATGGCTTGCTCTTTGAAGGCCCGCGTAATCCTGTTGCCGAAATCGGCGACCTGTTCAAGCGCCCAGAGTTTGATTTTTCGGGTTATGTGCTTGATCACGTTGAAGTCCACCAGTGCAACTACAACTGGAAAACCTTCATCGAGGTTTACCTTGAAGACTATCACGTTGCCCCTTTTCATCCAGGCTTAGGCCACTTTGTGACCTGCGATGATTTGTCCTGGGAGTTCACTGAACACTACAGCATGCAACGCGTGGGCGTGCATCGCGCGCTCTCGCAGCCAGGGTCGCCAGCCTACAAGGTATGGCACGACAAATTATTGGCCTTTCGTGGCGGTCAGGCGCCTGATTTCGGCGCAGTTTGGGTCACGTATTTTCCGACGCACATGATCGAGCTCTATCCTCATGTTGCCGTCCTTTCAACGCTCTATCCAAAGTCACCCACTGAAACGGTCAATATTGTCGAGTTTTACTACCCCGAAGAAATCGCGCTGTTTGAGCGCGAGTTTGTCGAAGCGCAACGCGAAGCCTACATGGAAACCGCGGTCGAAGATGACGAAATTGCCGAGCGCATGGACGCGGGACGCGCCGCACTCATGGCGCGGGGCACCTCAGAAACCGGACCCTATCAGTCACCCATGGAAGACGGCATGCAGCACTTTCATGAGTGGTATCGCAAAGCCATGAACGAAACCGAGAACTTTTAGTCGGTTGGCTTGTCAATAGTGCTTAGCTGCTCAATTATCGGGTAAAAGCATTATTGAGATGGTCGCGAGTTCAACCCGAATACCACTCCAGACCACTCGTTCAGCCCACACTCGCTGTTGCTGCATGCTTTATCGTTATGATTATTAGTGATTTAAATTGTTTAGCGGTCGAGTTTGATCTGACGACTGTTAGCACATGA
The DNA here is from genome assembly GCA_044338955.1 of Burkholderiaceae bacterium. GTDB lineage: Bacteria > Pseudomonadota > Gammaproteobacteria > Burkholderiales > Burkholderiaceae_B > Zwartia. The sequence continues at coordinate 4,155 of JBIIWK010000203.1, read as the reverse complement.
TTTTTTGGCGGCGCAAGCCTTTTCAATTTTTTTACATTTTAAAAGACCATGAAACGAATTATTCTTTTTGTGCTGACTAACCTTGCGGTCATGCTGGTACTGAGTGCCACCCTGAGCATCTTGGGCGTCAATCGCTTTATGACACAGCAAGGTCTCAACGTTCAGATGTTGTTAGTGTTTTCTGTCATTGTTGGCTTTACGGGTGCGATTTTTTCGTTGTTGATCAGCAAGCCCATGGCCAAATGGAGCACCGGCGCAAAGGTGATCGACCCGCAGGCACCCAATGGCGCTAAAGAGCAATGGCTCGTTGACACCGTACATCAAATTGCAGATCGGGCCGGCATTGGTCGCCCTGAAGTCGCGATCTATGACGGCGAACCCAACGCTTTTGCAACGGGCGCGTTTCGTAACGAAGCACTCGTGGCCGTTTCAACGGGCTTGCTCGACAGCATGACCGAAGAAGAAGTCACCGCCGTGTTGGCCCACGAAGTGGCGCACATTGCCAATGGCGACATGATCACCCTCACCTTGATTCAGGGCGTGGTCAATACCTTTGTGGTGTTTTTGGCTCGCATCGTTGGTTACTTTGTTGACCGTGTGATTCTTAAAAATGACAAGGGCACGGGGCTTGGCTATTACGCCACGGTCATCGTGTGCGAAATAGCATTTGGTATCGCAGCCAGCCTGATCGTCGCGTGGTTTTCACGGCAGCGTGAATATCGCGCCGATGCTGGCTCGGCTTCGCTGCTCAGCTCACGCGAGCCGATGATTCGTGCACTTGCGCGTCTTGGCGGTATCACACCCGGTGTCTTGCCTAAAAGCTTTGAGGCCTCAGGTATCAGTGGCGGTGGTGGCATCAGTGCCATGTTTGCAACGCATCCGCCAATCAATGCGCGTATCAACGCTTTGCAAAATCTGCGTGTCAATTAAAAGTAAATCGGTCTTCTAAAAGTGCACTGAACAGCCTCAAAAATGAGGCTGTTTTTTTATGTGTCGCGATACGCATGACTTCTAGCCCGAAATATAGTCACTGTCACTAGCCTTGGCACTCTGTTTTTGTACGGTCGCACCCTTGCTGCTTAACTGCGAGACCGACGTTACGAACTCAGTGTGCCTGTTCCCAATTGGGGCCCACACCGACTTCAGCGACAAGTGGTACTCGCAGGCTTGCCACGTCACACATTAAGCCAGGCAAGTTGTCTTTGATGCGATCGACTTCAGACAGAGGCACATCCAACACCAATTCATCATGCACCTGCATGACCATTTTGGTTTGTAGTTTTTCGTGTGTCAGCCAGTTTTGTACAGCAACCATAGCAAGCTTAATCAAATCGGCTGCAGTGCCTTGCATGGGGGCGTTAATCGCGGCCCGCTCAGCGCCTGCACGGCGCGCACCAGCGGCATTGATATCGGCTAACCATAAGCGTCGACCAAACACTGTCTCAACGTAGCCTTGCGCATGGGCTAAGGCTCGGGTCTCTGCCATATACTGTGCCACGCCTGGGTAGCGCGTGAAATAACGATCGATATATGATTGTGCAGCATCACGCGTAATACCCAGATTGCTTGCCAGGCCAAATGCGCCCATCCCGTAGATCAAACCAAAGTTAATCGCCTTAGCCGCACGCCGCTGCTCTGAAGACACGTCTTGCAAGCTCACACCGAACACTTCAGAAGCTGTTGATTTATGAATATCTTCGCCTGCTGCAAAAGCACGCTGCAAGTTGGCGTCGTTTGAAACGTGGGCCATGACACGCAATTCAATTTGCGAATAGTCGGCAGAAATAATGACTCCGTTTGTGGCGACAAAGGCTTCGCGCACACGCCGCCCCGCCTCAGAACGTACCGGTATATTTTGCAGATTAGGCTCAGACGACGCTAGGCGCCCAGTAATCACTGCGGCCTGGGCGTAGTGCGTATGAATGCGCCCCGTTGCCGCATTCACCATTTTGGGTAGCTTATCGGTGTAGGTGGATTTCAGCTTAGCCAACCCGCGATATTCGAGCAAGACTTGAGGCAAGGGATAATCTTCTGCCAGCTTGGTGAGTACATCTTCGTCGGTCGAGGGTGCGCCACCTGGTGTTTTGCGTACTACCGGCAACCGCATTTTTGTAAACAGGATTTCGCCCAGTTGCTTAGGCGAATTTAAATTGAAAGGCTGCTCGGCGATCGTATAGGCACGTTGTTCGAGCGTTAATAGTTCTTGCCCGATCACGTGGCTTTGTCGGCCAAGTTCGGCCGAATCAATCAGGACACCATTACATTCGATTTCAAACAGTACGCGTGAGACTAAAATTTCGAGCTGATAGATATACTCGAGTGAGGCAAGCGCCCTCACCTCGGGCCGCAACACGTTGTGTAACCGTAGTGTGAAATCAGCGTCTTCGCAGGCGTAGTGGGTGGCGCGCTCGAGGTCGACCTCATCAAACCCGATTTGATGCGCACCCTTGCCGCACAACTGTTCGTACGACGTGCCCTTGATACCTAAACGGCGCAGGCACAGATCTTCAAGCCCGACGCTACGGTGTGATTCAAGCACATAGGCTTGCAACATGGTGTCATCCGCGACACCGCGCAAGTCAATGCCCTCGTTTGCAAACACATGGGTGTCGTATTTGGCGTGATGCAAGAGCTTGGTTGGCCGCGGGTCTTCAAGCCAGGCTTTCATACGCGCCAAAACCTCGGCGCGCGGCAATTGCCCTTGGGCATCAGCACCGCGGTGTGCAACCGGAATATAACAAGCCGCCCCCGGCTCAACCGAGAGCGAGATGCCCACCAGGCGAGCTTGCATCGCTTCGAGCGAGGTGGTTTCGGTATCTAAGGCCACACACTGCGCGGCCGACACTTGAGCCAGCCAACTATCAAGCGTGGCCCAGTCTGTCACCATTTCATAACGGGTATGTTCGGGCGCCTTGGGGCGCGCGATCTCTGTTGCGACGCGCGCATCACCCGTTGGCACGCGGCTGGGTTCGCCACTTAATTCACGCAGCCACGACTTGAAGCCGTAGCGTTCATATAAGCGCGTGAGGGTATCTTTATCATGGGGCGTGGGTGCCAGAACTTGTATTTCGGGTACCTCTGTCTTCAACTCGCAATCCGTTTTGATCGTCAAGAGCTCACGCGTTAAAGTGAACTGACCGATCGCTGCCCGTAAATTTTCGCCCGCAACACCTTTTACCTCGGTCGCACGCTCAACCAAGGCTTCAATTGAGCCATACTCGTCGATCCACTTAGCCGCCGTTTTAGGGCCTACTTTTTGCACTCCAGGCACATTATCGACAGTGTCGCCCACCAACATTAAATAATCCACAATTCGGTTTGGTGCCACGCCAAACTTACGCACAACGCCTTCTGGGTTGAGCTCTTCGTTTGACATGGTGTTGACCAAGGTAATGTGGCTGGTCACCAGCTGCGCTAAATCCTTATCGCCGGTCGAGATCACGGTGTGGATGTCTTGTTCTTGTGCCCACTGGGCTAATGTGCCGATGACATCATCAGCTTCGACTCCGGGAACACTCAGTACGCTCCAGCCCATCGCTCGGACTGCAGCGTGAATCGGTTCAATCTGGCTGGCGAGATCTTCGGGCATAGACGGGCGATGTGATTTATAGTCTGAGTATAAATCATCGCGAAACGTTTTCCCACGCGCATCAAACACACAGGCGGCGTATTGCGCAGGGTAGTCAAGCAAGATTCTGCGCATCATGTTGACCACGCCATAAATGGCACCTGTGGGCTCGCCTTGAGTATTACGCAAATCAGGCATCGCATGAAAGGCGCGATACAGATAACTTGATCCATCGACGAGCAATAAGGTTTTTTTCATGGGCCACAAAAAAGAAGAGATTTCGCTGATTCAACAGCAAACAACCCAAATTATGTCAGAGATGGTGCTAGCCGCCGAGACTCTGGCCAATATTGGGCCTGCAATCAGCTTATTTGGTAGTGCGCGTATTAAACCTGAGTCTGAGCATTATCAAAAAAGTGAAAAAATTGCACAATTATTAGCGAAAGCCGGTTTTAGCGTCATTGCCGGTGGCGGGCCTGGCATTATGGAGGCCGCAAATAAAGGGGCTTTTGAGGCCGGTGGCACCAGTATCGGGCTACACATCAAGCTGCACCACGAAGCTCGGGCGAACCCGTTTTTGAGCATTG
>JBIIWK010000202.1:0-6163 GCA_044338955.1 Burkholderiaceae bacterium | reverse complement strand
TCACTACCAACGGATGCTTGCTTTACCTGCAGTACAAAAGATTGCGCCACTGCATAATCTTTAATTTTAGTTTTCGTGATTCACACGAAAGGCCTATTGTATGAAAAAGACTGACCTGTATAAAAATTTAGGCCTGAAAATTGATGGCAAACTCAAGCAAGCCGGTACGCCTGATCGTTTTGCGGCGGGTGGTGCGCTTGATCGTAAAGAGCAGCGAAAACTAGATCAAGAAAAAGGGCTAATCCCTTTTGCCGTCAAGCTCAATGCTGAGTTAGCGAGTGAGTTGCGTGCGCTTGCTGAGACTCGGGAAATTGGAATGAACGAGCTAGTCGACGAGTTATTGCGTAAAGGCATGGCTGCTTAGGCAGGTTGATGGCGCAACCTAGGGTTGAAACGTTTGAATGTGCGTGATGGTTATTTAATTTTTTCAAATACAAAGACGAGAAAAAAACATGAACTTATTCAATCTCAAAGGACAAGTGGCCGTCATTACTGGCTCATCGCGTGGCATTGGCAAAGCCATCGCCGAGCGCATGGCTGAGCATGGGGCTAAGGTAGTGATCTCGTCGCGTAAGGCACCAGCGTGCCAAGAGGTCGTCGATGCCATCAACGCGCGTCATGGCGCAAACACTGCCATTTCTGTGCCTGCCAATATTTCGTCAAAGGCAGAGCTTGAAAATTTAGTGGCTGTTGCGAAGCGTGAGTTTGGCAAGGTGGATATCTTGGTGTGTAACGCAGCAAGTAATCCGTATTACGGCCCGCAAGCCAACATTGCAGATGATCAGTTTCGTAAGATCTTAGATAACAATATCGTGGCCAACCATTGGTTGATCAGTTATGTCGTCCCTGAAATGATTGCGCGACGCGCGGGTTCAATCATTATCGTATCTTCGATCGGGGGGCTTAAGGGTTCGTCAGTGATTGGAGCCTATGGCATTAGTAAGGCTGCCGATATGCAACTCGCACGCAATCTGGCAGTCGAATACGGCCCGCACAATATTCGCGTCAATTGCATCGCACCGGGTTTGGTGAAAACGGATTTTGCGCGTGCGCTGTGGGAAGACGAAGCCAACCTGGCGAAGCGCGTCTCGACAACACCACTGCGCCGAATAGGTGAACCCGACGAGATCGCCGGCGCGGCTGTCTTTTTAGCCTCGCAGGCGGGTTCGTTTATGACGGGTCAGAGTTTGGTGATTGATGGCGGTGTGACGATTAGTTGATAGCATTCCAACAATCGAGAGCGGTGTTCAAGCTGTTTGAACCCGCTTTTGATGGCGGGATCGGCAGCAGTTACTACCGTCTTGTTATCGATTCAACTTAGTCGGCGCGGATGTTGTTGCTTTGAACCAGCGCACGCCACTGTTTAATTTCGCCTTGCAAGAAAGTCGTGAATTGCTCGGGTGTATTGCCGACAGGTTCGATGCCCATTGACCCCATGCGAGCTTTGACGGCTGGGTCTTTGGTTGCCTCGTTTATAGTTTTTGCGAGTCGCTCGATAGCGTTTGCGGGCGTACCCTTGGCCACAAAAAAGCCATTCCATTCGACAACCCTAAACCCCGGATAGCCGAGCTCTTCAAATGTGGGTACTTCAGGGATCGCCTCCATTCTTGCCGCACCTGTTGTACCTAAGGCGCGGAGCTTGCCAGATTTTAAATGTGGCAGTGCGGTGATTGGGTTTGAAAAATATCCGCCCAAGCGGCCAGCCAACACATCGGCAATGGCTTGCGCGCCGCCCTTGTAAGGGACGTGCGTCCATTTGATGCCGGCATCGCGTTGTAGCAACTCAGCTGCTAAATGAGCCGCTCCGCCGGCGCCATACGAGCCGTAGTCGAGCTTATCAGGATTTGCTTTGGCGAAATCCACCAAGTCTTTTAAGGTTTTAAAAGGGCTTGCTGCGGGGACAACTAAGATCAGCGGCATATTGATCGCCTGCGATACAGGGATCATGTCTTTGACTGGATCGAAGGGTAAGCTGCGCATCACTGCATTCACCGCGTAGGGAAACGCGTCAAAAAACACGGTGTAGCCATCGGCTGGTGCTTGCAAGACGGCCATGGCACCCACGACTCCACTGGCACCAGGTCGATTTTCAATCACGATCGGTTGCCCCAAAATAACCGACATAGGCTGCGCTAGCATTCTTGAATTTGTATCAGCGCCACCACCTGGGGTGTAGGGCACGACCAGGCGGATGGGCTTGTCTGGATAGTTGGCTTGTGCTTGCGCTGCGCCGTGCATGCTTGAGAGTGCTATGGCGATGCTGCACGCGATGAAGGCCAGAGGTCGCGTGGGTTGGTCGAACTGACTGAACTTGCTAACTTGACTAAGAAAAGTAAAAATTGACATGATTGTCTCGGATATAGTGAATGATTGTATTAGTGTCTTTTAGCGATGATCGATACGATCTCGGGTAATAGTGACTGTGGATCGGCATCGTTGCATGCTTGTGTTAATGAGCTTTTTACGGCTTGCGCGATCGTGTGATCGACTTTCATATCCTCGGCCATCTGGTTGTAATAACTCAAATCCTTCAAGCTATTGGCCAAACTGAAACGTAAGTTAGAGGTATCTTTGTTTGTCAGATAAGGTTTGAGTCGTTCGAGTGGAGCACCCCAACCGCCGCCCATGGCCAGTACGTCGATAAAGGTTTGGGGTGGGATTCCGGCTAGTTGAGCACAAGCGGCGGCCTCTGCCATCAGCGTGACCGAGCCCAATGATACGAAGTTGTGTAGCAGCTTCATGCGATGCCCGGCGCCCACAGGCCCGACGTACACGATATTTTCTGCAAAACATTCTAAGAGCGGTTTGCATTGCTCAAACAGAGTTGATTCTGCCCCGACCAGCAAGTTCAGTCGTCCCTCGGCAGCCTCCTTAGGTGTGCGTGTCATGGCGGCGTCCATAAAATGGCAGCCATAGTCAGAGACAAGTTTTGCAATGCGTTCAGTTGAGGCGGGGACAGCAGTTGAGCAGTCGATGACGATACTATTAGGTTCGAGCCCTTGCAGCACACCATGCTCACCGAAAAGAACCGCCTCTACTTGCGGCGTGCCAGTCACGCATAAGATGACAATGTTTGATTGCGCAGCGAGTTCTCTGGGGGTTTTAAAGGTGGTGACGCCACCCGCAATTAAGGTATCAAGAGGCTGATTGCCCTCATGCTCAAGAACCGACAGTACGTGGCCGTGTTTGAGTAAATTTGTTGCAATGCCATGACCCATCATGCCAATGCCGATCATTCCGATTTTTTTCGTAGTCATTTTCAAACCCAGTTCTGACGAAGGATTAAAGCAGGGTGTAGTTTAGCCGTGTGGCGGCTACCAAGGTAATTTTGTGACGAATCCCAACGTAGGGCAGTGGCTACTGTTGATAAGATCGCCCGCATTTGGCAGGTTTTCTTGTTGCAAGAGATCACCTCTCAGCAAAAGACTAGCGCGGAAAAGCATATTTAGTTCGAAGTGGATATCAATGCGCTGCCTCAGTCGAATGTAATAATTCGTTCGTGAGCGCGGCTCCTTGCTCTTGCATCACTTTCTTAATATCACGCGATTGCTGGATCGGCGTACGGTCTGCGAAAGGCTTATGTTGCCCTTCAAGATAAGCGCCTAGGCCTCGCGATCGATCAACGACGCCGCCACCGAAGTGCAACGACTGAGTCTCGAAGGCGCTTAGGGCTTGATCAATGTCATCGGGTTGAGCCGCTAAGGCTTGCGCCAGAGTTTGGGCATCAATGGCCGCCTTTGTAATGCCGCCACCGACATGCGGCCGGGCAATAAAGGCTGCATCGCCGATTAACGCCACTCGCCCAAATACTAGGCGTTCTGATTCAAGATCGTTGATGGCCTGAAAAAACGGCTGGGGTACCTGACAAACAATGCGTGCAAGTTGAGGCGCGAGCAGTTTGGTTGCTGCGGCTTTGATCCCTATGGTCAGTTCTTTACGAATCAGTGGCGGGGCGATCGCGCTGCCGTGACAAACGCCATGTTCATCCGTGCACAGGTCTTTTAACTGATCTTCCGAGGCAGGGCGGTACCACACAAAGTTATAAGAACGCTTGCCTCGAATATTCTCGTTTGTACGTCCTAAAACTGGATAGGCTAAAAATTGTTCGCCATCAGGAAACCCAAATGCGTAGTTCTCAAAGATCTGTGCATGGTCTTCAGGCGAAAAATCATTTTCATCGACCATGCCTCGCCAAGCGACATAGCCGGCATAGATTGGTTCGATCTCGGGTGCGAAATGCTGACGCACTGTTGAGCGCAGGCCATCCGCACCCACTAACAGGTCGCCAGTTTCGCGGCAGCCATCGCTAAATATCGCTGTGACGCGATGGTTGTCTTGTTCAATTGTGACCAGCTGCTTGCCTGAGTGATACTCGTGAGCGGGGACAAGGTCGCGCAAGGCGTTATAGATTGTTGCCCAGGCACTCATCGTATGCAGTTGGTTCACTTCGTGCACGACCTCGCCAGACGGCCCAAAACACAACCGTCTTTTTAACGGGATACATTTTGCCTCGAGGTCTTGAATGCCCAAGCTTGCCATGATGTCAAAAAGTTGGCGATAGGTGCCAATGCCCGCCCCGCGGCTCGCCAGATCACCCTGAGTGCGCTCGTAGATTGAAATCTGCCACCCTTGCTTGCGCAATAAATTTGCTGCGAATAATCCCGCCAGTGAGCCACCAATAATTAATGCGCGCTTGCTGCTTGGTGTCACGATCAGCCTCCTAGATTTTCAAGGCAAGTTTTTTGACGAGTGCGCGCCACTTTTCAACTTTTTATACTTCACAACAAACTATGGCAAGGTCCAAACATAGGCCTCTTGCCCGGGAACAAAATTTTGAATATTTCGCTCTGCGTTGCGGTTGATGAGAGGGCGAGCATACAAGGGGTGCATCAGGCTGCGAATTTCATGTTCGATGTGATGCAACACTTTGCCGCTCTCAAGGTCGATCACATCTTTAAAGCGATATTGATGCACGCTATCTTCGCTTGAGATTAAATTGTGAGCCTTTAACCGGTTATAGGGGCCCGAAAAATCTGCAATGTAGATCTGCAAATGATGATTGTCATAGGGGCGTTTGTCGGTGTCGTCTGCCTCACGGTAAATCAAGGCCTGGCTTGGCCCGACCGAGACCTGCGCATAGACGCCAGCCTGATCTTTGCCTGTTACTGCCTTGGCGCTCATGATTTCGCGATAAAAGTGAGCAATCGGATCTGCACTGCCATGATCCACTAGCATTTCAATACAAGGCATCCCCAGGCTGATCGGGCCAAACTCAGCAGCAGGTTCATAACACTTTAAGCGATTACCCCACGGACAGGTGACCAATACATGGTCTGCGTGTTCGCTAAAATTAAACGCAGTCGCTTTTAATAGTTCTTGTACCGAGGCAAGGCGCTCGAGTAGGGCCGAGCGACTTGGCGTCACAATCATAATATTGCCACGCAGCACCATAGGCTTGCCGGTGGGCAAATGAAACTGATTGCGTCCTAAGTTCATCCACATATTTTTGATGCCGGTCGACAAATAAGGGTCGCGGGTAAAGCCCATCCCCATATTATAAAAAATGGTGGCAAGTGTTTGGTCTGGGATCGCTAGGTTCACGTGCTCTAACGCAACAATATTGCCGAGGTCGCCCTCTGAACGGTTAAACGTGGTGGCGCTTTGCATGTTGTCTCCTGCGGCCATGATGCGGCGCTAATTTTATAGGTGTCCTATCTAGCTTCAGCTAAAGGTGTACCACAGGTCCACGCGACGTCAAAGTGGTTCTTGCTGCGCGGCTGATGCAGTGCAGCAGAGGCGCCTCTAGGCGTTGAGGCGCAGTGTGCACTTGTCGCCGCTTGCGCGTCGTTCAATCGTGACGCAGCTGAGGTGTGGCACCGCAGCGATCAGTTGCTGTTTGATGAACAGGCACAGGTTCTCAAGCGTGGCTGGCCCAAGCTCAGCGATATCGTCTAAAAATTGATGGTCTAGTAAGGCGCGAACCCGCTCGATCTCTTGGCGAAGATAGGCCAAGTCGAGCACCATGCCAGACGTTGGGTCAGGCTGTCCCGTCAAGGTGACTTCGGCCTCGTAGGTGTGGCCGTGGATTTGACGGCTGCCTTGTGCGTCGATCGTACGACGTAAAGTATGCGCAGCCTCAAAATAGAATCTTTGTGAAAGCTCG